>DAOQTN010000552.1:0-2244 GCA_035340555.1 Anaerolineaceae bacterium
ATCCAATCCAACGGGGAGTCCATCGTGCTGGCAGGCACCCTTGCGTGTGGGGCCGGTCAGCCGCCGGTTGACTACACCCTGACCCTGGTCGAGCAGTCGCCGGGTCAGTTGGGCTTTACGCTCCAGGTGCCGGCTGGGCGCCTCAACCGGACCTATCTGTCCTACCAGACCAACCCGGATGAGCACTTTTTCGGTTTTGGGGAGCAGTTTACCTATTTTGACCTCAAGGGCCGGCGGGTGCCGCTGTTCACCTCGGAACAGGGCATCGGCCGGGGCGCCCAGCCCATCACGCTCGGGGCCAACCTGCAGGCCGGGGCCGGGGGCAGCTGGGCAACCACCTACATCCCCATGCCCTATTACCTGACCAACCAGCTGCGGGCGCTGTTTTTGGAAAACACCGAGTACACGGTCTTTGACCTGCGCCGGGCCAACCGCGTCCAGCTCCTGACCTGGTCGAGCCGGATGCAGGGCCGGATCCTGGCCGGAGACACACCCGCCGAGCTGATTGGCGAGTTCACCAGCTACGCCGGGCGGATGAAACCCCTGCCGGACTGGATCCTGGGGGGCGCAGTGGTGGGAATGCAGGGCGGCACCGACCGGGTCCGTGAGGTCTGGCAGCAGCTGGCGGAGTCCGGCACGCCGGTGGCGGGGTTCTGGCTGCAGGATTGGGTCGGGCACCGGCTCACCAGTTTTGGCAAACAGCTCTGGTGGAACTGGGTGCTGGATGCAGAGCGCTATCCGGAATGGGACACCCTGGTCGCCGATTTGAGGGCAGCCGACATCCGGGTGATGATTTATGCCAGCCCGTTTCTGGCCGATGCCGCCGGCAAGCCGGGGGTCACGGAGAATCTGTACCAGGAAGCCCTGGCGGCCGGTTACCTGGTCAAAAACCAGGCCGGGGAGCCCTACCTGGTGCAGAATACGGACTTTTCCGCCGGGATGCTGGATCTCACCAACCCGGCTGCCGTGGCCTGGTTTCAGAGTGTGCTGCGGGAGAATCTGTTGGGCGTGGGGGCCTCCGGCTGGATGGCGGATTTTGGCGAAGGACTGCCGTACGATGCGGTGCTGTTCGACGGCCGCAGCGGGGCGGAGTATCACAACCAGTATCCGGTCGATTGGGCCCGGCTGAACCGGGCGGTGGTGGATGAGGTCAGCGCGGACCAGCCGGTGTTTTTCACCCGGGCCGGTTTCACCCGGAGCCCGGCCTATTCCACCCTGTTCTGGGAGGGCGATCAGCTGGTTTCCTGGGACCGGCAGGACGGCCTGCAAAGCGCGGTCACGGGGTTGTTGAGCGGCGGGGTGTCCGGCCTGGCCTACAATCACAGTGACATTGGCGGCTACACCACCATCACCAATCCGATCATGAATTATCACCGCAGCCGGGAACTGCTGCTGCGCTGGATGGAACTGTCCGCCATGACGACGATTTACCGGACCCACGAGGGCAACCGCCCGGATGACAACGTCCAGTTCTACACGGATGCCGAGACCCTGGCCCAATTCACCCGCATGGCCCGCCTCTACCAGGCCTGGGAATTTTACCGCCGTGAGCTGGTGGATGAGGCCGCAGCCACCGGACTGCCGGTGGTTCGGTCCCTGTTCATCGAATATCCCGCTGATGAACGCTTTTGGTCCAATGACTGCCGTCAGTTCATCCTCGGCCGCGAGCTGCTGGTGGCCCCTGTGCTGGGCCCCGACGAGCCGGAGGTGCAGGTGGAGCTGCCGGTGGGCCGCTGGGTCCATGTCTGGACCGGGACCGTTTACGGCGATGCGCTCACCGGCACCACCATCCGGGTGGCCGCGCCCTTGGGGCAGCCGGCGATATTTTATCCGGAGGGGTCCGCGGTGGGGCTGCAGTTTGTGGCCAATCTGAGACAGCAGGGCCTGCTACCGTGAGCGGGTGCCGCGGCCTGGTGGGGGCCCTGATGGGGGCCCTCTTGCTGCTGCTGGCCAGCCTGGTCCCGGCCGCCGCCCGGACCGCCGTCCAGACCGGCGAGACCCGGGCCGCCCCGCAGCTGTATCTGCCCATCATCCAGAGGCCGGCCCGGCCGCCGGTGCGGCTCCCCGTGAATTATTCCCCCGCGGCCACCGGCCTGGCGGTCTCGCCGGCCAATGCCGCACTGGTCTACGCCGGAACCTACGGCGGCGGGTTGTACCGGTCGGTCGACGGCGGGCAAAACTGGATCCCGGCCAGCCGGGGCCTGCCGGACAGTGCCTGGATCCTGTCCCTGCTGGTGGATCCGG
>DAOQTN010000553.1:0-2238 GCA_035340555.1 Anaerolineaceae bacterium
TGGACAATTAAAGCTTGTAAATCAGCGCCCGTCTGAGCCAGCCGTCGGCGGAAGGCTTCCCGACTGAGCGCCGAACCATCCGCATTGGCCCGCCAGGTCTGCGGCGGCCGGGGACAAAAGACCAACATATCGCCGGGCTGGATGGTGGTGGTATAAAACCGGGTCACCAGGTCGTGTGACAGCCCAAGGTTGATCACATCCGGATCATAATCCTCCCGGACCGGGGCCCGGGTCAGTGAGAACGAATGGGTGGCGCCGGCATGAGCAATCACCACTGAATCGCCATGCAGAACGGCCAAATTCAGCATCCCGCTGAGTTGGCTGGTTCCGGAGGTTTTCTGCTTGTACTGCAGCAATGCCTCGTTGATGAAATGGACGGCTTGGCGCAGACCGGCCGTGACTGATCCGGGTGTGGTGAAATAAAGGCTTGAGGCTTCCGCCAACCAGACATTGATCTGTTCCGGCGGGGGCACAAATTCTTCACCAAAGGTTAGCAGGGCACAAAGCAGATCCTGGCTGCGGGTTCGCGCAGCCGCACGTGGCGCAGTCTCCGCCAGCAAACCCGGCAGCCGCCCCTCGGATTGCCCATTTTTTAGATTCAGCGAATAATAGTAGAGATCAAACACAGCAGGGTGGTATCCATTTCAACAAAGCATCAGACAAAACCCGGGACCGGTGCAGGCAGCCAGCAAAAACGCTGCTGCATGGTTGTCAGTTGCAAGATACAGGCCTACCGGCGGCGATCCACCGCGCGCTGGCCGCCCCATTTTTGGATGATTTGATCATCGTACTGATCAGCGGTATAAACCACCGCCAGCACAGAACTTTTCAGTTCCTCCATGTCGCAGGTGGAACCCACAATGGTGTGTTCAAAGAAAATATCATTATCCTGATCCACGCCAAATGCCCCAAAACGCATGCGGTCATTCTCACGCAGCAGGAAATGCATCAGGTCAGGGGTCAGTTCCACGCCGGTAACCACATAGGACCGGGTGGTGATGGTGGCATCATCCTCGCCCCAAGCCATGACCCCGATCTGGACATAAGCCGAACCAACGGCCAGGCCAAAAGTGGGCGCGTCCTCCCGGGCATGGGCAAATGTACCAAACAGTTCCTTAACCCAGGGGACCAGCTTCTCATAACAAGCCTTGTGTGCTGCTGTTTGAAATTCCATGATTCTCCTCCTGATTGACAACTAGGATTTGGATACAACAAGTTTGCCGTCTTCAATTTTGACCGTGACCACGGTTTTATCTGCCGCACGAGTTTGGGGCAGGTAATCGATCAAGGCCGGGGTGAGGGCATGATCTACCCAATTTTCCCAATCGGAGTCACTAAAGCCATGCGCCAGGGCCTCGAACAACCATCCTTTCAGTGTCTCGTCCCATTGGATATGCACCCCCTGTTTGGCGTAGCGCTGGGCGACCTCGCTGAGTAAATTTTTCTCCAGCCATTCCGGCGAAATCCCCTCCTCCCCGTGCGTCCCAAACAAAACCAAGTCGAGTTGAGAGGCCAGGTCTTCTCCCAGACTGCTGCGGACCGCCTTCTCGACGTCCTGGGTCCCAATGTCGTTTGGCTGCTGGAAAAATCCCATGGAGCGCTGGGTTTCAAGCTGGATATCAGCAGTCAGCAGTACAATGGTGTCACTCAGGTGCATGAGCTTGCCCCGCCCATCCATTAAATTACCATCGCGAAAAGCCTGGGTCAGGACTTCGCGAATATAGGGATGGCAGGTGTCGACATTTTCAAAACGTAAAACGCACCACGGGATTTGCCCCAGACGGTGCAGCGGCAGGCTGTCCGTGTAACCAATGTATCCGGGCGGAGCGCCAACCAACAGATTGACATCTTCCGGATGCAGGAAACGGGCAAAATCAATGGCAATCACCCGGTCCTCGCCACCGTAGATCGCTCTGGCAATGGCCTCAGCCAGCATTTCGCTGTTTTCACGGGCGTCCCGGGTCAGCATGATAATCGCGTTGGGACGGTCGGACCGCATATCCAGACCGCGCATGGTCACCTGCAGGCGGTTTACCAAGGCGGTGGTTTCCGCCTTGCCCAACAACCCCTGGGCAGTCAATTGTTTTTCCAGCTCGGACAATCTATCCTCCAGGGCCAGCGGCATGCCGACCATGCGCTGCGCCACTTCCTGGGCGGCCTCAAGATCAACAGTCGCCCGGCCCTGGGTCACAGCATGGGCCACACACTGCTCCAGCAAATCAACCGCCTTGTCCGGGA
>DAOQTN010000554.1:0-2233 GCA_035340555.1 Anaerolineaceae bacterium
TCAATGGCCAATTCGCGCACCTGGGCTTCAAAATCTGTCGGCTGCATCAGGCCGCTGTCAAACAATTCGCGCCGCATGGCGGCGCGAATCCGGGTGTTGAGGATGGGGTATCCGCCCAGGGCGGTGTAGATGCGGGCCAGCAGTGCGTTTGTGGGGAGCGGCTGGCGCTTCATGGTCAACCGAGATGCATCGGCATGATCACGTGGGTGAAGGTCTCATCACCAACCGGACGAATGGAAGCGGGAGTGTTGTTGGCATTGGTCTCCAGCACCACGCTGGGGGTGCGGATGACATCCAGCACCTCGCGCAAGTAGCGCACGTTGAAAGCAATCAGGATGCCTGTGCCATCCACGTTGGCGTCCATATTAACATCCGACGAGCCGGTCTCTTCGGACAGGGCCGAGAGTTGTACTTCGCCGGGACGGTCCTCACGCGGCACCACATTGATGCGGACCACATTGTTCCCTTCCCGGGCAATGATCTCGGCCTGTTTGCAGGCATTCAGGAATTCGCCTTTGGAGATAACCGTGTGGGTTTTGAAGGATCGGGGAATGATGGCCCGGAAATCCGGGAAGTTGCCTTCAATCAGCACGGAGGAGAGTTCGGCATTCTTGAGATGGAAAACCACCTGACCGCGGCCGGGCGGCAGGTTCATGATGACCTGCTGTTCACCGTCAACAGCAATACGGGCCAGTTCCGTCAGAGCCCGGGCCGGGATGATGACTGACCGCTGCAGCGCCGGGGCATTTTCCAGGGCCAGCTTGCGCACAGAAATGCGAAAGCCGTCCGTCGCCGCCAGACTCAATTCAGCCCCATTGATGGTCATCAGGACGCCCTGCAGGGTGGGACGGGCTTCATCCCCGGAGGCGGCAAACGCCACCTGCTGGATCATTTCCTTAAAGTCCGCCACACTGAGGTTCACCCCTTCGGCGAGATCCGGCACCGGCATGGGAGGAAATTCCTGGGCGTCGATGCCCTTGATTTCAGTACTGTTGGTGCCGCAGCGGACATTGAGCGTCTGGGTACGGGTATTCAACGCCAGAGTGACTGAATCCGCCGGCAGGGTGCTCACCAGATCGGCAAAGGTGCGGGCCGGCACCGTGACCGAGCCTTCTTCAGCGATTTGAGCAGCAATCCAGCAGGTGATGCCCAGTTCCATGTTGGTGGCCGAAAGGCGCAATCGTCCCTCATCAGTGGCAATGAGCACATTTGCCAGCACCGGCAGGGTGCTGCGCGGTGAAACCGCGCGGGAAACCATGCTGAGACCGTGAGCCAGTTGTTGTTGAGATACCGATACCTTCATGTGCCCTCTCTCGTTGCTGGTTTTAATCAGGGATATGCCTGCCGTGTATAGGCTGGCTTGTAATGTAGTATACAACGAACAAATAAAAAATACCAGTTCGCCGGCATTTCAAGTTTTTCAGGACCCCAGGATGAACTTTTACCGTCCTGCGACAGATCCGGGCAGCTTTGGGGCTTGGATTGTCATTGCCAGGCTGCGGGTAGACTATAATTGTCCTGATTGAGGTGGGCTGATTGTCGGCCCATTTTACCCGGCAGGGTATTTTCACCCGACAGAAAACACACCCGTAAAAAAACAGGCAGGCTCCCCTTGAAAAGTCTCTCCCTTTCCCGCATGTCCACCCGCAGCTGGCTGCTGATCGTGTCCCTCGGTGCGGTAGTTGAACGGCTGCTGCTTTACCTCACCTACCCCCCGCTGGCCTACAAGGATACGGACGCCTACCGGCGGCTGGCCGGGCAGGTGTTGGAGGGGTGGGCGACTTATGACGGCTCGCGCATGCCGGGGTACCCGGTTTTCCTGGCCGGGCTGGGGGCGGATCAAACCGTCTATGCCGTTCAATTGATCCTTGGCTTACTCATCACCCTGCTTTTCTTCTACATCGGGTGGCGGTTGACCGGGAAGGGCTGGGCTGCGGCGCTTTTTGCGGCTGCCTACACCCTCAATCCCCAGCAGGTCCTGGTTGAAGCGGACCTGCTGAGCGAAACGCTGACCATCTTCTTCCTGGCTTTGAGCCTGGCGGCGCTGGCCGCGCTGCTCTGCCGGCCGGGGCGGCGTCCACTTGGGGAGACCCTGCTGCTGGCCGGGCTGGCCGGGACTGCCGCCGGGCTGGCGGCACTGACCCGGACCCTTTTTATATTTTTGCCCGTGCTGGCGGCAGTCTTCCTGCTGATTGGCTGGCCAAAATCGACCCATTGGGAGCGCTGGGCGGCG
>DAOQTN010000555.1:0-2226 GCA_035340555.1 Anaerolineaceae bacterium
TGATGATAAACGCCCACTCCGGCAAGATGCCGTCAGTCAGGGCCGTCCCCCCGCTCTGCAGTGCCAGGGCATAAGGCAGCAGCAAAACAGCAGCAACGAGATTGGCCGCCACCAGCACGGCCCACAGTTTCCAATTAATTTTCATCAGTTTCTCCTGATATCGGTTCCAGCGGTGTTGATTCTTGAGCGGTCGGTTCCGGTAAGGCCGATTCCTGTGCTGCCGGTTCCGGCGAGGCCGGTCCCAACAGACTCGATGCAGCGGCCGGCGGCTCAGCCAATGCCGATTCCGCCAACGTTGGTTCCACCACAGCCGGTTGCACAGGAATTTCTTCTTCGGCAGTGGGTTTTTCTGAAACCGGTGCCCGCTGACGCAATTTGCCTACGCCCACCCGGAAGGCCACCGTCCCCAGGGTGAACAGGCCCAACAAGATCAGCAAGGTTTGAACACTGTTCTTTTCGAGGGCCTGTACCAGGTCATTGGATGGGTTAAGAAGTAAATGGTAAGCCGTGAAAGCCACCACCGCGAACAAGGCAAACCAGAGCCAGCGCTTCCATTGCCACAGCCGGTAACCTTCAAAAACATCCAGTGGGAAGAGCGTGAACAAAACATACTGCAGCCCCACCAAAAAAATGGTCAGCAGCAGGGATTCCAGCGCTGGTGCCTGCAGCATGGCCAGGCCGGAAAGGCCCCAGCAGGCCAATGCCATCAAAAATGCCGCCAGAATGGTGATAAAGGCCCGCCAGCCCTGGCCCTGACGGCTCTCCACCTCCGGAAGCAGGTAGATGGCCCCGACAATCCCATACAGATACCCTGGGGCAAAGTCGGCCAGTCGGGAGATCACCACGCTCAGGATGCAGAAGACCAGGCCCAACAGGCGGACGTTGACGGTTTCAATTTTGCCCGCCAGGAAGCGGCGGTGGGCCAACCAATCCGCCCCCGTCTCAATGCCATCGAAAATCAGTCCGGCCACAAAGAGCGAACCTATCAGGCCCAGCCGGGCAGGGGAAAACACCGCCCCACCCTCCAGGAAGGATTCAATCACCGCCCCCAGCAGCAGAATCCCAAGCCAGGCCAGCCAGATCCCGCCCCGGCGCGCGGGACGCCAGGACCGGATGGGGCGGCCGCCCTGCAGCCAGCGGCGGATCCGCTGCACCTCATCAGGATAATTTTCCAGTGTCTTGTTGAAGTAATTGGAGGTCATTCCAAAAACCAGAACCGACACCAGGGCCAGCAGCAGGTTCGCCCCCAGCACCGCCGGATCCGTGGAGGCCTGCACCGGCCCGACCACGCCGGTCAGGGTTTGAAACGAATTGGAAAGGCGCTCTTCGGCAGCGGGTGAAAGCTCGGACGTGTTACCCCAATCATCCGTCGCCAGGGCACAGACATAACCGTTCAGGGGCTGCCCGGCCGGGATGATCCACCGGAAACCGCCATCGGCAGCGGGTGTCACAACTGCCAGCAGCTGACCGGCCTGGGCATGGGGATCAGCATACAGCTCAACAACCGCCGCCCCGGGTGCAGAGCCGGCGATCAGGCGCGGCGTCATCACCAGGGCTGCCGGGTCGGCCATACCGTCATTGGCCCCCTCAGACAGCTTGATGGCCAGAAATTGATTGTCATGAATGCTGTTGCGGGTGATCGTGTTGCGCCGGGTTTCCGGCCCCGTGATCTCGATGCCGTGGACCAGATTGAAGGCGATCTCGTTTTCCGGGCCGATGCGGTTGTCGTGCGCGCCCAGGGCAAGATGCACCCCCGAGCCCAGATTGCCCAGCTTCTTCTTCAAATCCGCTCCCAGGCCAATGACGTTGCCTACCACATCATTATCCGCGGCCTGATTGCTGAGATACACCCCGGCCCCGTGATTGGCCGCAATCAGATTACCTTCGCCAGAGGCGGTCCCCCCAATCCAATTGGCACTGGCCCCATCCAGCAGAATCAGCCCGGCGCCATCATTCCCCAGGCCCATCTGCCCGGTGGCATCCAATCCAATCCAATTACCAAAGACTTGATTACCTGAGGTCCCGGCACCGATGTCCACCCCTGGAGAATTGGCGCTGATGATGTTGCCCTGTCCGGGTAGGACCCCGCCAACCAGGTTTTGGTGGGCCCCCAGCCCCAGAGCCAGCCCGGCCATGCCGTTGGACAGCGCCCGCCGCCCGGTGGCATCCAGGCCAATCCAGTTGCCCTGAATACGGTTGCTGTGGGCATTCACCAGGATGATGCCG
>DAOQTN010000556.1:0-2226 GCA_035340555.1 Anaerolineaceae bacterium
GGTTTTTTGGAGAACTTACGGATGGTGATCACTGGTCCCACCAGGGAAATGGGGGGGATGACCGCATTGACACGCGAGCCGTCCGGCAGACGGGCATCAACATAGGGGCTGGACTCATCGATACGCCGGCCCAAGGGGGCCACGATCCGCTCAATGATGCGCATGACATGTTCATTGCTCTCAAAAGCCATGGGGACTTTAAAGAGCTTGCCTTTGCGCTCCACGTAGATGTTGCGGTAGCCGTTCACCATGATTTCCGTGGTGCTCTCGTCATCCAGCAAGGCGGTCAGAGGACCGAATCCCAGAATCTCAGCCACAATCTGTTCAAACATGCGATTGCGTTCCGGGCGGGAGAGGACAATATTCTCCTCATCCAGGATTTGTTCAAACAACTCCAGGATGGCCCGCCGCACATCCTCCACGCGGGTGACATCCATCTGCGGATTGAGGGTTGAGAGCAGTTTGGTCTGCACCCGGTTTTTGATGTCGGTATATTTGTCCTGCTGCCCGGACATGGTGGGCATGGGAACTCTTGTGGGGGGCATGGAGGAACCGGGGGTCTGGGAACCAGATTGCCCGGAATCGCCTTCACCAGTAATTCGCCGTAAAATCGACATGGGGACGGTATCCTTTAATCCAGATTACTTGCGCCGGGAGTCCGTGGGACTGTCCTGCCCGGTTTTCGGCTTGTTGATTCTTTCCTGAATCAGATCAGCCAGGGCCTGAATGCTGCGGCTGATGGGCAGGGTTTTGTTGTCCACAAAAAACGACAGACCCCGATTCAGGTAATAGCCGACCTTTTCCTCCAGCGGCAGCACCATCATGATCGGCTGGCGCAGGCTTTCGCCCACTTTTTCAGGGGGAATGGTGATGCGTTTGTCATAGCGGTTCATGATAAAGACGATAGAGTCGCGGGGAATGCGCATCAGGTCAATCAGGGACAGGAACAGGTTGCAGTTTTTGATGGCCGGGAATTCCTGCGTGGTGACCAGAATGGTTAGGTCGGCATTATTCAAGGCCTCCAGCACTGCTTCACTGAGATAGGAACTGGTATCGACCACGACCCAGCTGTACATGGACTGCAGGAAACGCAGCACCTTGCCAAACTGCTCCCCGGTGACCTTTTCGGCCATTTCGGGGCGGGGGGGACCGGCCAGCAGGCTGACCCCGGTGGCGGCCTGCACCACCATGACCTCCCGCACCACATCCGTATCCATTTCATCAACCCGGGGAGCCAGGTCAAGGATGGTGTTCTTGCCCTGTTCATTCAAGGCAACGGCCACATCACCGAACTGCAGCGATCCATCGATCACAGCCGCCGGCGCATCCGGTTTGTGCAGTGCAATGGCCAGATTGGTGGCGATGGTGGTGCAGCCGGCGCCGCCTTTGGGGCTGTAGACCACAATAATGCGGCCCTTGGTCATGGCAGGCGACATCATGCCGGCCAGGGTGGGCCCGGATCCGGGGGTGGTCGGGTAGGCCACCGGAGCGGCCTTGGAGCGCTCTTCGCGCGCCACGACCGCTGCCTGGCGGATGGCCGAGGTCAGCTCGTCGATCATCGGTGGCTTGGACAGGAAGTCCCGGGCACCGGCCAGCATGGCCCGGCGCATGTAGCTGGAGTCATTCTGCACCGACAGGATGATCACCTGGGCAAACGGCACTTTGCGACGGATATTCTCCGTCGCAGTGATGCCGTCCATGTCAGGCATGTTGATGTCCATGATCACCACATCCGGCTGGAGCTGTTGGGCCATTTCAATGGCTTCGCGTCCGGTTCGGGCCGCCCCCACCACCTCAATATTGGTGTCAAACTGCAGCATCCGGCGGATGTTTTCGCGCGTTTCGTTTATGTCGTCGACAATCAGAACCTTGATCTTTTCAGGAGCTGGCATGGATTCTCCGATAAATACTCACTCGGCTGCTTTGATGATCTAGGGCTGCAAGGGCAGCGGGAAGGCTTCAATTTCGCTGATCGGGGCGACCCCATAGGGCAGCTTGGCCGGCAGCGGGATCACGCTCTGGTCCATCAAATACTGCTGGGTGACGGCGTCGGTCAGATAGATGGTCGAATCCGTGGGATTGCGCATGGCCAGGCTGACGCGGATCCCGGCCAGCATCATGTAATTCAACCGCAGGGCATCCTGGGGCGGCATCATCAGGGTGGCCAGTGCCGGGGCAACGGCGGGTGCCGGGGCGGTTTCTTCGCCGGTTTCGGCGTTGGTTTCA
>DAOQTN010000557.1:0-2224 GCA_035340555.1 Anaerolineaceae bacterium
GCGACTGCCGCTCCCAGGGCCCAGAACTGCCATTCGTATTTCAGGAAGTAACCCGCAATGGCAATCAACGAATAGACACCGAGAGCAATGTAGATGGAGGTTTTGGCACCGATTTTTTTGGACAGGCGACCAAACAAAATGGCAAATGGCGCCGCCAGAAACTGTACCATCAACAGCGTGCCAATCAGGGTCGTCTGGCTGAGGCCAATCTCGGCGCCGTAGATGGTTGCCATCAGGATGATCGTGCCAATCCCATTGGTGTAAATCCAGAAGGCCAGCAGGAAGGTGGCCAGATCGCGGTACCGGCTGATTTCCTTGAATGTCTTGATCAACCGGCCAAAACTGGCCTGCAGTGGATTGAGATGGGCCTCGTGGGGCAGAATCCGGCGCACTGGCTCGGACACCCGGCGCAGCAGTGGCAGTGTGAAGATGAACCACCAGATGGCAACGGTGACAAAGCTCAAGCGGGTCATCAGTCCGGTAATATTGCCTTGCTGTGCCTCAGGAAAGAAAGAAGGCACCAGCATGATCATGACCAGATTAATTGCCAGTAAAACACCGCCACCGATATAACCCATCGCGTAACCGCGGGATGAGACCTGATCGATTTCATCTGGTCGGGCTACGTGCGGTAACAAGGCATCATAATAGACCAGGCTGCCGGCAAAACCGACATTGCCAAAAACGAACAAAAATGAAGCTAACAACCAGTCCCCGGTGCCGACAAAATAAAGCAGTGCTGTGGCAGTAACGCCAATGACCATGAAGATGGTCAAAAAACGTTTTTTGGAGCCTTTGAAGTCAGCCATGGCGCCCAGGATGGGGCCCAGCAGTGCAGCAATCAGTGCCGCAATGGCTGTGGTGAAGCCCCATTTCGCGGTGGCCTCATAACCAGGCAGATTGGCTGCAGCCACCGAGGAGTAATATACCGGCAGCACGGCTGCCATGATGGTGGTGGCGAAGGCGGAATTGGCCCAATCATACATAGTCCAGGCTGTGATGGCTTGCTTGTGCAGTTTTTCTTCCATTGAGGGGGTTCCTTTAATTAAAAGGGATGTGTCAAAAAATTTCATTAACATCCTAATTTTATAGTAATTGCTCGTTAAAGTGCGGGATAACCAGGCATCAAATTGACAGTCTGCTGGCCCAATATATCGGGAGTTGCTGGCCGGGCGGTATTAATGGTTCTTGGTACGCACCCGATGCAGTGTCACGCTGGGGCGCGGGTAGCGCGCAATCTCGGCAATTTGCAGGTTGCCAATCTCGGCATCAGTGGTGACACGGGCCTGCAGACGCGGTCCCAGGGGCGCGGCCAGGATGAGAGCGAGAGTGACCAGGATTACCACCAGCGGCCAGCGGTCCAATTTTTTGCGAATATCACCTCCGCCCAGGGTGGCCAGCCAGGCGGCGCTGCCTGCAGCCAATCCGGAGACAACAAAATTGGTGCCGCAGGCTGGATGGACGGCCAGGCTGCGCTCACCGGCACTCAGGCGGCGCACAGCCTCATCGGCTGCTTGCAGTAAATCCTCGGTGCTCACATTGCCGACAATCCAAAAGCCGCTGGGGTCGGAATACCCAGCCAGTACGCGGCCCGGAACCCGGCGTGCCAGGACCTGCAGGGTGGCATGCTCCAGCGCATGATTGCGCCGGGCGCGCCCCAGGGGGGAGCGTAGAATCAGGGATAAAGGAAGTTGGGTCATAGTGGGTTTTCCATTTTTGGGGGATGTTGTTTATGTGTTCAGGTTGTATCGCAGAGGATATTTATGAGGCTTGGTTTGTTCCTGCATCTTGTCCCATTGAAGTTTCGGACAGCCCAGGCGGATTTGACACAGCCGGTATCTTGGGAAACAATAACCGGAGGACGAGATAATAAATCAGATAATTCAAAAGGAGTCCCAAGATAGCAATCATGAGGAGATCCATACCGGGCGGCATTAACCTGACTAAAATGGCTTGTATCAGCAACACAAATGAAGCCGCCACAGCCATGCCGGGAAAGCCAAAACAACACAGGCCAATTTCACCCAGGTATTCGCCAAAACACTCTGCTGAAATGACAGGGAATCTTGCCAATCCGCTTAGGTGCGGGCAAGAGTAGGATGACAGAAAAAAACCGGCAATGGGAAAGACCACGCTGGGGATCAAAACCAGCAGAGCAAAAAGTTTGGGAGATTGACGCAGCTTTGTGATCATGATTTGTTTACACTAGTCGTCCATATTGATT
>DAOQTN010000558.1:0-2219 GCA_035340555.1 Anaerolineaceae bacterium
CCTCCGGGTCAGCCCCGGCCACCTTCCCGGGACGTTCCCCCTCCCATCCGGCACACCAAACGGCCGGCCCAGCAGCGGCAGGAGCCGGCCCGGCCGGCCCGGCCGGCGCCGCAGTGGCAGCGGTCGTTGGTCGGATTGATCAAACGTATTCAGGTCGTCAATGCCCGGATGGGGCGCGCCCTCAATACCCTGCTGGCCCGGGTGATCCCCGGCAATGCCGACCGGCTGCCGGCCTTTACCCCGGCTGCCCTTTTGTTCATCGCCATTGCCGTGCCGGTGCTGGTTGTAGCCATTGCAACCACAGTATATGTCAAGGAAGGCCGTGCAGCACAACATGCCGCCTTCCTCCAACTGGCCCAGGAATATACCGGCAGCGCCGTGCTGGAAAATGATCCCGTCCTGCAGCAGAATGCCTGGAATCTGGCGATTCAAGCGGTGGACAAGGCGGAGCAGTATGGGGTTACCGAAGCCTCACAAAAACTGCGCCGGACCGCCCAGGAAGCGCTGGATGTGATGGACCATGTGCAGCGGCTGGATTTTAAGCCGGCGCTGGAGGTCGGTTTTGAACCGGGGATTCAGATTACGCGCATGGTTGCGACACTGGCAGACGATATTTATGCCCTGGATGCCATTAGTGGCGGGGTTATCCACCTCAAGTATGCCCGGCCTGTATTTGAACGAGATGATCAGTTTATCTGCGGTCCTGGCCAAGTCGGCACCCTGATCGTCGGCCCGCTGGTGGACCTGGTTTCTCTACCAGCGGACAATCCTCACAATGCAACCATCATGGCCATTGATGCGGCTGGAAATCTGCTTTACTGTGCCCCCGGTCGGGGACCGGAAGCCATTCCCCTCCCCAGGCCAGATATGGGCTGGGGAAATCTGACCCGGATGACTTTCAATCGGGATGTACTGCACGTGCTGGACCCTGTCAACAATGCTGTTTGGCGTTATGAAGGTCTCGCCTTGGACTTTGACGCCCCACCCCGGCTGTTCTTTTCAACGGAAACCCCGAGCTACCTGGGGGATGCTGTGGATATGGCTGTCAGCAACGAGGATCTGTTCATCCTCCACGCCACCGGCCAGATGACCCGCTGTATCTTCAGCCAGTATGAGTTTTCCCCCACCCGGTGTGAAGAGGGATATGTCTACAAAATACCCACCGTCAATCAGGGTGTTGATGAGCTCCCTGCGTTGCCGGCAATATTTCAACAGATCCGTGCCACTCAAATGCCAGAACCAGCCCTGTATATCCTGGATCAGAGCGGCCCGGCGGTTTATCAGTTCAGTTTGATGCTAAAACTCACCCTGCAGTTCCGCCCTGGGCTCTATTTGGAGAATCCGCTTCCCAAGACTGCCCCCACGGCTTTCATACTGACCTCAGATCGGGTCCTGGTGATGGCGTTTGATCACCAGTTGTTCGCTGCCACCTTGCCCTGAGCTGGCGTAACTGGGGCGCGGAATCCAAATAACCGATGACGCCCAACCCGACCAGGATGGCGGTGGTATAGAGGATATTGGCGACAACCGGCTGCAGTTTGATGGCCATAAACGCCAGACAGTCCAGGAGAAACGCAGCCATGTGGATGGTTAGTGTGGCGCGGTTGGTGCTCATGCCGATGGCCACCAGGCGGTGATAGGTATGATCCAGGTTTGATTGGTAAACGGGTACCCGCCGACGGAAACGCGAGATGATGACCAACAGGGTGTCAAAAAGCGGCACCGCCAGGAGCAGAATTGGCGTGAACCAGGAGGTCAGCGGGGTGTAACCCACAGGGTTATATTTTACGGCCAGAGCCCCCAATAAAAGCCCCATAAACTGGGAACCCGAATCACCCAGGAACAACCTGGCCGGCCGGGCGTTGAAATAATACACGCAGATTACGCCGCCCAGAGCGGTCGCACAGAGGCGGGCCAGATCAGACTGCCCGGCAGAATTGCTCACCAGCATGAAACAAGTCAGTGTCAGCACACCCAGTCCGGTAGCCAGGCCATCCATGCTGTCCACAAAATTAAAGGCATTGGTAATGCCCACCAGCCAGATCAGGGTGATCACAAGATTGATCAACGGGCTGGGGAAGATGGTGACCTGAACATCGGCCAGTATCATGAGGACGGCAGCCAGAATTTGCCCCATTAATTTGTAACGGGGGCGGATGGCTTTCCAATCATCCCAGGCACCGAAGCCACAGATGAGGAGCAGGGCCAACAGAAACAGA
>DAOQTN010000559.1:0-2216 GCA_035340555.1 Anaerolineaceae bacterium
CAATGCTGTAGCCGCCATGCCCCCCGCCCACATCCAGCACCCGCAGGGGGCACTTTTCCGGCAGTGCCAGGGCGGCTGCGATGACCGGGGCGACCGGTGCCGCCGCGTCGTACAGGGCGTGAATGAAGGTTTTCACCCAATCCTCTGCCTGAGTGGTGCGCCGGTCTTCCGGAGGGCGTTTCCCGCTGCGCACCGCCTGGGTCAGATTTCCCCAGCGGTGGTAAAAGGCGCTTTCCAGCTGCAGCCGGCGGCCGAGCCCCGGCGCGCCGGGGGTGAAATGTCTTTCCATCAGGGGGGCATTGGAGAAACCCTCCGCCCGTTTTTCCAACCAGCCCAGCGCGGCGGCGGCATTGAGCAGCAGTTCGACGGCGCGCTCATCCGCCCCGCTGGCCGCAGCCACCTGGCCGGCCGGCAACCACCGGCCGGCCAGCAGGTCAAAAATCCCCAGCTCGAGGCAGGTGAACAGGATCTGCGATTGCCGGTAGCTGCGCGCCATCTCCAGCAGTTCTTTGCGTTCTTGCAGGAAGGTTTCAGCGGGTTGTTCCAAGGCAAGGGATCCTTTCCGGGGTGTTCCTGAGACCGGGCAGCGCCTTCCCCGGCCCGGCTTGGTCCAACCCCCCCATCCAACCGGGCCCAACCCCAGGCCAACCGGGCCCAGCGCAAGGCGGGCCGCCCGCCAGGTTTGGCCGCCCGACCCCGGGGGGAGGGCGTGAGTTTACGGCTTTTCCACGAAGATGTACCGGGCGGCGGCGTTACCCAGGGTAACCGGCTGGCCCTCGACCGTGATGGTAATGGTCTGGTTGAACGGCAGGATTTCGGTGACGGTGACTTTGGTGCCGGGCAGAATGTGCTTCCGCTCCAGGTAATCAAGCAGTGCGGCGTTTTCCTCCGCCAGTTCATGGATGCGCCGGACGGTGACCACCTCGCCGGTGGCCATGGCGGTCAGGGGGATCCAGGCGGCAACTGCTTCCTCGTAACCGGGCAGGGGGTTGCCGTGAGGGCAGGTTTGCGGGTGGCCGAACTGTTCCAGCAGGGCCGCCTCGGTCATGCTGGAGATGGCATGTTCCAGCTGGTGGGCTTCTTGATGCAGGATTGACCAGGGCAGGGTCTTGTGCATCATCCATTCCATCAGCATGTGGCGGCGCATCACCACCCGGGCCGCGTCCCAGCCGTGGTCGGTCAGATGGGTGCCGTCTTTGGTCATGGTGATCAGGCCATCCCGGGTCATGCGCTTGAGGGTGTTGGTCACGGTGGGCGGGCTGACGCCCAGGAGCTCCGCCAGGCGCGAACCCACCACCGGCTCGTGATCGCGTTCCATCACGTAGATGAGCGACAGATAGTCCTGAATGGTTGAACTCAGGCCGGGCAGTTCCAAAGAATCCGGAGTAGTGACATTTGTCATGGGCAACCTCTTGCGTTAGACTATGCTAATATAAAATATTAGTATATAATAACAACATATTGATACAGTCTTATTATAACCTTCTAATCGGGAGATCGGGAGATGGACATGCCTGAAAACAATTCACCACGGGTGTTATCCGATATTCATGCCGGTGACCACGCCACGATCCTGGCTTTTGAGGGGGGGCGGGCGGTGGTCAATCGGTTGGCCTCGCTGGGCTTTACCCCGGGGACGCTGGTTAACATGAGCCAGAACTATGGCCGGGGGCCGCTGATTGTCACCGTGCGCGGCACGCGGGTGGCCTTGGGGCGCGGCGAGGCGGAGCGGATTGTTGTCCGGCAGGGGTCCCATGACTGACTGCCATGCCACCCCGACCCAGGGACGGGAGCAGCCGGCCCACATTCAGGCGGATGCCCCGCTGATTGCCCTGGCCGGCCAGCCCAATATGGGCAAATCGACGCTGTTCAATCTGCTGACCGGGTTGAACCAGCACGTCGGCAACTGGCCGGGCAAAACGGTCGAGCGGCGGGAAGGTCACTTTGATCTGAATGGGCGCCCGGCCCGCCTGGTGGACCTGCCCGGGGCCTACAGCCTGACAGCCAATTCCCCCGAGGAGGTGATTGCCCGCGAGTTCATCCTGCGCGAGAAACCCACCGTGGTGATTGCCATGGTCAGCGCGGCCAATCTGGAACGCAGTTTGTACCTGGTGGCCGAGCTGGCCGCCCTGGAAGCCCCCCTGGTGGTGGCGCTCAACATGGTGGATGTGGCCGCCCAGGAAGGCATCCAGGTGGATGCCCGGGCGTTGGAGCGC
>DAOQTN010000560.1:0-2214 GCA_035340555.1 Anaerolineaceae bacterium
TATGTCCAACGCAGCCGGGCGGCACCAGGTGCACCGGCAGAGCTGGGATTTTGATATCTGGGTCACCAGCACCACCGATTCATCACAATACCGACTGGTGGAAAGCCAGACCTCTACCGAGTGGCCAGCCTGGTCGCCGGATGGCATAACGATCGCTTATGTCTTGTTGGAAGATCAGGGCAGCGACCAATCCCCCCAGATTTTGCCCACCCTCTACACCATCAAGATCAATACCGGTGACAAGACGCCCGTGATGCAACTGCCGCTGGGCTGGGTCACCGGACTGACATGGTCCCCCGATGGACGCTACCTGGCATTTGTCTCAATTGGTGCCAGCGGTGCCCCCCGACTCTACCGGATCCGGGCTGACGGCTCAGACCTGTTGCCGCTGACCGAGGCGGTGGTCGATGCCCAGGCCGCCCCAGCCTGGCTGCCGGACAGCCGCCATCTCTATTTTGATGGCAGTATCCTGGATATTGTCACCGGTACAGCGGTGGAATTTGAACCGGCTGTGGCGCAGACGCTGCGCACCAGCGGGGTGCGACTGGCTGGCTGGTCAGATCCGCAGGGCGATGGCACGGTCGTGGACTGCACCCAAGGCTGGACCCACCTGGTGGTTGGCGGTACAGCCAGCGTCAATCTGGCTTCAGAAATGCCCAACCGGGTCCGTTCCGGGCCCAGCCGGTCGGATGCCGTCATTACGCAGATCCTGCCCGGCACCACCGTCAAGCTGTTGGCAGGACCGGTCTGTGCGGATGGTCTGGTCTTCTGGCAGGTGGAATCAGCCGCCATCCCTGGCGGCGTGGGTTGGACTGCCGAGGGCGACGGTGTGGACCACTGGCTGGTGCCTTAATCCCATTGGATTGTCCGACGCTCCTGGTAGGACGCCCACACGACCCGACATGACACTCCCTCCGCAGCTGCACCTCCGGGAAAATACTTCTACGCCAACTGGGGGGCGAAACGCCCAGCGCTATTGGCCCGGGCCAGGAAAAGATGGGGCGATATATGATCATTAACCGCTATCCGGTTTGATCACACTTCAGGAAACAAAATTCCCGGCTCCCGGCTCCCGTGACACGGGGCCGGTCGATAATTGGTCCACCGCACTCAGGGTCCTCTGGCAGAGCAGGGCCTCACGGTTGGTGAGGTTCTGGATGGGATGGGCGGTTATTTGATGCGGCTGGCGGCCTCGGCTGGCCAGCTGAGAGTGCGGAGAAATGCTTGGACGGGCTCTGTAACCGCTTCGCCGCCGGTGTAGGTGACACCGGGATCATAGGTCAGCACACACCGGGATCCATCAGTAAAAATCAGCTCGTAGCTGATGGTTCCCCCACCATCCGGTGGATCGGCAGGCTCCACGCGCTTTAAATCAGCGCAATTCACAGCGGCCAGATCACCCAAGAGGGCTCCGGTATCGGCCGGGAGCGTCCAGGACCCGGCATTGATCTGCGAGTTATCCACCCGGCCGTTGCGATTCAGGGTGACGCCGTCGCGCGCGATGATGATTTCTTCATGCCACTGCAGGTCGGGCAGCACCGGTCCTGAATTGGCGGCGTAAATGATCTGTTCAACAGTGTCTGACATAGGCTGCTCCGTCTGACATCCAGTCAGGATAAGGGCCAGGCTGATGACCATCAGAATGCCGCTCACTCCTCTCACCGGCTGCCTCCCTTGGTCGCTGCGGGTAGATTGCTTAAAGTCATGCCAATCAGGCGGGAAACCACCACGGCAATATAGCCCACCCCGCAAAACTGTCCCAGGATGGCCAGCATACGTGCGGGAGCGGAGATCGGCAGAATATCACCTAATCCGGTCGCCGACAGATTGGTGAAACTGAGAAACAGCAGTTCGATGAAGGTGAGCGGCTGGCCAGGATGGCCCCCGTTGATAAAACTATCTGGAACCCAGGCCTGGCAGACCAGGTAGGCATAGGCGAAACCCCAAGCCAGCAGCGTAAAGGTTGCCCCGGCGGCGAATAGTTCATCGACGGTGACGGTGGAGTCACTCAACATGTAGGCGATCAGGCTGCCGGCAGCATAAAAATATAGAATTGATTCCAGCAACCCGGACCAGGCAACCAGAGCTTGATCAGCAAAAACGGCTGACAGGACAGACAGGAGAAATGCCGGTACCGCCAGTGCCCAGGCGATCCAGTTGGTGCCCGGGCCGCGGACAACCACCCAGACCACCATGACCAGTACCAGCGCCCCC
>DAOQTN010000561.1:0-2214 GCA_035340555.1 Anaerolineaceae bacterium
AGCCGCATCTCAGCCAACACCCTGGCCAACCCACCGGCGGCCGCCGCGGTCCCGGGGCCGATTGACGCCCCGCGCAACAACCCGGTGAATGTTTCGGGGCCTGGGTCACCGCCCGGGGCGAGCGCGCCAATTCCCGATCCCCCAGCCAGGCTGCGCTGCTCCAAATGTGGCCGGGAGCTGCAGCCCTCCTGGGAGGCCTGCCCAAGCTGCGGCTGGCTGCTGCCGGATGGAGAAACCGCCCCCCAGGGCGCATCCCGGCGGCCGGTTTCCACTCCCGCAGAGCCCAAAGCGGCCAATCCGCCACCGCCCGTGCCCCGACCACAGCGCAGCCTTGCCGGTTGGCTCACGGGACTGGGCATCCTGGCCCTGCTGCTGGGCTGCGGCCTGGTGGTGGCCCTGGCCTTTTTATTCAATACCACGCAAAACCTCCTGCTGGTGGAAGGTGAACTGGACCATGTCAGCCAGACGGCCACCGCGGCCCACTCGGGCATGGCACTGCAGCAGGAAAGCCAGCTGGCGACGCTGGCCGCCGCCGAAAACCAGCTGGCCGAGCAGCAGCTGGCCCTGGAAAACCAGGCCCTGACCTTCAGCGCTGCCAGCACGGCCCAGGCCCAGGAATATGAAGACGCCCTCCGGCTGCAGGCGGAGCAGTGTCAGGCCACCGTCAGCGCGGTGCTGCTGGACTCCAGCCAGGTGGTCTACGGCCCGGCCGACGGGGAACTGACCCATAAAATTGACACCTTCATCGAAACCAGCTGGGCCGAGGTCAATCTGCTCAATCCGATCATCACGGCGCGCTTTTATAACCCTTACGATCCGGCCGAGGGTCCCTGGGACTACGGCTTCATGTTCCGCCATACCGCCACCAATGACCAGTACCGCCTGATCATCAGCTCCGACGGGCGGTGGCATCTGGTGCTCTCCCAGGGTGAGGAGCGCCCGGAACTGGCCTCCGGCGCCATCGACAACATCGATTTATCCCCGCAGGGCTCCAACCTGATCAGCCTGTGGGTGAAGGACGGCACGGCCAACCTGTACGTCAACGACGAGTGGGTCACCGCGCTGGATGTCTCGGCCAAGCCCGTCACGGGCGATGTGGCTGTGTGTACCGGCTTCTACACCGGCTATGAAATCGAAGGTAAAATCACCCGGTTTGAAGGATTTACCGTCAGCGAGATTCCCTGACCCGGCGTCCCGGTCTCAGCGCAACCGGTGGCAAAGCGCGCCGCCATCCGCAGTCGGCAAGACTGCCTGGGCCCCGTGTCCTGGTCTCAGCGCAACCGACGGCAAAGCGCGCCGCCATCCGCAGTCGGCAAGACTGCCCGGACCCCGTGTCCCGGTCTCAGAGTGGCGTCCCGTAGGAGCGGCGGAAGGCTTTTTCCGCCGCCTGATAACCGGCCTCGATGAGAATTTTATTGTGCTCGTCATAATCCAGGATGCGGGCCGCCGGGAAAAAGTCCTCCGGGGCCACAATGGTGACCCGGACCTCACGATAGCGGCTCAGCAGCGGATCTTTCAGCTCGCGTCCGATCCGTCCCAGGCGGTTGAAAGCTTCAATCAGGTCAATCCGTTCACGGAATGAGGCCAGCAGGATCCAATCCAGGGCATAGGTGATGGCCTCACCAAAATCCCGCGGGGTGACAGCCGCTTGCCCGGGATCCAGCTCTGCTTGCGTCCGCCAGGGGGTCATCATCACCACCACCACCTCCATGACATCCTCGTCCGGCCGGTCCCCGGCTGCATCCAACGCGGCACCCATCGGGGTGTTGGCAACGAGAGCGCCGTCCCAATAGACGGCATGGGTCTGCTCATCCACGGTCCAGGGGTAGACAACCGGGATCGAGCAGCTGGCCAGGATGCGGTTGATGGTGATGCCTGGGATCACATCGGCGCGCGGCTGATTGGTGCCCCGCTTGAATATGGGGCGGTTACTGAAGACCGCCCGCTGTCCGGTGCTGACATTGGTGGCATTGATCAGCAGGGTGCGCGGGCTCTGGGCCAGCTGCCGCTCGCTGATTTGCATGCGGTCGGTCAGGGTGCGGCGCAGCGGCCCCGTATCCAGCAGACTCCCCCACCGTCCCAGCAGCCAGCGGGCAAAGCGGCCCATGCCGGGAAGCAGAGCCGGACTGCTTTCCGGTGGGGAGGCGGTGGACTGATCCTGCTTCACCTGCGGCAGTTTGACGCCAATCAGGCTGCGCAGCACCCGGTTGGCCA
>DAOQTN010000562.1:0-2210 GCA_035340555.1 Anaerolineaceae bacterium
ACCGCCGGGTCGTGATCCGGCTGCTGACCTATCTGCGCCCGTATGCCGGGAAAATGGCCCTGGCGTTTCTAGCCATGCTGTTTGTCACGGCATTCACCCTGCTCAACCCCTACCTGCTCAAGGTGATTGTGGACCAATATATCGGCGCCGGCAACCGGGCCGGGCTGTTGAGCGCGTCCTTGATGATGGTGGGGTCCTATGTCGGGCTTTATCTCTCCAATGCGACCCAGCAGTATCTGCTGACCTGGGTCAGTCAGAAGGTCCTCTCCAACCTGCGCAGTGAATTATTCCGGCATCTGCAGCGGCTGTCACTCAGCTACCATGACACGCACATTGTCGGGGTTACCGTCTCCCGGGTGATGAATGATGTGGCCACCATTAACGAACTGCTCTCCCAGGGGCTGATCACCCTGGTCGGGGACACTCTGATCCTGGCCGGCATCATCGTTATCATGCTGAGCATGAGCCCGCGCCTGGCCCTGCTGACCTTTATTGTTCTGCCATTGATGCTGCTGGCAACGATCTGGTTCTCCCGCCGGGCCCGGGTGGCCTTCCGGGAAACCCGCACCCGGGTGGCCCGGGTGGTCGGAGATCTGGCCGAGGACATCTCGGGTGTGCGCGTGATCCAGGCCTTTGGCCAGGAAAACACCTCACAGGAGCGCTTCAACCAGGTCAATGAGGCCAATCGGGATGCCAACATCAGCGCCATGAACCTGTCCTTCATTTTCCTGCCGACCATTGAGTTTCTGGGGGTGCTGTCCACTGCCATCGTGCTCTGGTTTGGCGGGCGCATGGTGGGCGAACAGGTCACCTTGGGGGTGTTGGTGGCCTTCCTGTCCTATGTCACCCGATTTTTCCAACCCATTCAGGAACTCAGCCGTATGTACACCACCATGCAGGCTGCCATGGCGGGCGGCGAGCAGGTGCTCAAACTGCTGGATACCCCGCCGGACGTGGAAGACAGCCCGGATGCCGGGGAAATGCCCCCCGTCGAGGGTCATATTGTGCTGGAGAACGTCTCGTTTGCCTACCGTCCGGATCTGCCTGAAGTGCTGCACGACATCAACCTGACCATTGAGCCGGGGCAAACGGTGGCCCTGGTTGGACCAACCGGCGCCGGTAAAACCTCCATTGGCAACTTGATTGCCCGCTTCTACGATATCAGCAGTGGGGCGGTTAAAATTGATGGTGTGGATGTTCGGTTGGTCACCCAGGAATCCCTGCACCGGCAGATCGGTTTGGTGCCCCAGGATTCCTTCCTCTTTTCCGGTACGATCGCGGACAACATCCGCTTTGGCTGTCCCGCGGCGACGGATGCTGAGGTTGAAACCGCTGCCCGACTGGCGAATGCCCATAACTTCATTGCCGCGCGTCCGGATGGTTATGCCACCCGGGTGATGGAGGGGGCGGCCAACCTGTCGGTGGGACAGCGTCAGCTGCTGTGCATTGCCCGCGCCATTCTCACCGATCCCCGCATCCTGATCTTGGATGAAGCCACCGCCAATGTGGACAGCCTGACCGAGGCATTGATCCAGGATGCCCTGCGCAACCTGCTCAAAGGACGCAGTGCCATAGTGATTGCCCACCGTCTCAGCACCATCCGGGCTGCCGATGTCATTTGTGTGGTGCAAGACGGTCGCATCGTGGAGCAGGGGGCCCACGCCGAACTGCTGGCGTGCGGCGGTGCCTATGCCGCACTTTACCAGCGCCAGTTTGAAGCTGAGGCGCTCTGATGACCATCCTGCCTTCCCCTTTACAGGCGCTGATCCCGCGCCCGCTAGCGGTGCGTCCGGGACCGGGCCGCTTTGAACTTGTCCCCGGCACCAGCATTTATTATGCCGCTGAGACGCTTGCCACGGAAGCACAGTCTCTGGCCGACTGGCTGGGACCATGGTCCGGACAGGTCCTGCCGCTGCTGGGCCCCACCGGCGAACCCCCGGCTGTCGGGCTGCTGCTAATGTTGACCGAGTCGCCGGTTCTGGGGGCTGAAGGATATGAAATCTCGATCACTCCGGATCTGATCCGGCTGCGTGCCCATCAACCCGCCGGGATTTTTTGGGCCATGCAAACCCTGCGCCAGCTGGCGCCGGCCCAACCAGGACCGGTTCATTGGCCGGTCTGTGACATTCAAGATCTGCCGCGCTATACCTGGCGCGGCATGATGCTGGATGTGGCCCGGCATTTTTTCCCGGTGCCGGTGGTCAAAGCGG
>DAOQTN010000563.1:0-2201 GCA_035340555.1 Anaerolineaceae bacterium
GCCCGCAACGCGACCCGTCACCGGTTTTGAAGACCGGAAAGCCCACCGGGACTCAACCACTCCCACGCCCAAGCATACTTCAGCTTGAACCATTTTGCAAGGATAAATGGACGAAAGGATAAATGGGTAAAAGGATGAAGATGAGGATGGGGATGGGGATGAGAGGATGAGTGGATGAGAGGATGAGGCGCGGCAAATTTATTCGGGATGGTTGCCGACAATCTGTTCAATGCGTTCCAGAATTTCATCATTTAACCGATCCACAGCTGCCGCAGCAGTCAGGTTGTCATCCAATTGCTCCAACCGGGTTGCTCCAGTGATGACACTGCTGACTTCCTTGCGCCTCAAAATCCAGGCGATGGCCAATTGGGCGGGGGTGATGTCCAGTTCGCGGGCCAGGAGGGTGAGATGACGGACAATTTCAATTTTATCGGGGGTGAACTGATCTCTGACCCAAGCCATGTCATCCCGATCCGCCCGGCTGCCACCGGGAATGCCGTCATTGTACTTGCCGGTCAGCAAGCCTTGATGGAGTGGACTGAAGGTAACCAGTCCTAAGCCATGTTCCTTGCATAACGGCGCCAGATCCAATTCAACCCGGCTGCGATGAAAGAGGTTGTATTGGGGCTGCTCGACTGCGGGAGGAACCAGTCCATATTGGCGGGCAGTACCGATGGCCTGGACCACCTGGGCGGCTTCCCATTCCGAGGTGCCCCAATAGAGGATCTTTCCCTGGTGGATCAAATCATCCATGGCGCGCACCACCTCCTCGATGGGGGTGTCGGGGTCATAGCGGTGGCAAAAATACAAGTCAAGATAATCAGTGTCCAGTCGTTTCAGTGAGGCGTGGATGGATTCCCAGATGTGCTTGCGGGACAGTCCGCGCCCGTTGGGTCCGGGCATGGTTGGCCCAAACACCTTGCTCGAAATGACCAGCTCCGCGCGCGGTAGACCCTTGATGGCCTGCCCCATGACAATTTCTGCCTGACCGCCCGCATAGATATCCGCATTGTCAAAAAAATTGATGCCCTGTTCATGGGCCGCGTGGATCAGATCGGTGGCGGTTTTTTGATCAATCTGATTGCCAAAGGTGACCCAGGCACCCAGGGAAATTTCACTGATTTTCAGGCCGGTTCGGCCCATCCTGCGGTAGTGCATTTTCTCTCCTTTGGTGGTGAAAACCGGGCGGTCGTACCATGGTACGACCGCCCGGTAAATAATTTACCCCTCTTCGCCGGAACCAATCCCCAGCGGCTTCCATTTGTCTTCATTGGCGCGCAACCGGTGGGAGCCACCGCCGCGGTTATGCAGTTCATCAAAACCTTCCGGTTTGATGAACATGTTTTCGCCATCCAGCAATCCCATGACGCCACCCTGCCCGGGTTCCACCCGCTTGTTCTGGCACTGGGGGCAGGTCTTGGGATCGTGGGGTTGATATTCAGCGGGTTCTTCGTAGGTGGTGATATACCCCTCGTAGTTCCTGAGGATGATTTTGTGGTCCGACATGCTGATCATATAATTAGGCATGACCGGAATTTTCCCGCCGCCGCCGGGAGCATCTACGACATAAGTGGGGACGGCATAACCCGAAGTGTGGCCTCGCAGACCCTCTATGATTTCAACACCCTTGGCAACCGGGGTGCGGAAGTGTCCCGCCCCTTCCACCAGGTCGCACTGGTATAAATAGTAGGGGCGTACCCGGATCCGGACCAGATCCTGCACCAGCTTCCGTTGAATATGAACGCAATCGTTCACCCCCGCCAACAACACACTCTGGTTGCCGAGGGGAATGCCGGCCCGGGTCAGGCGGTCTGTGGCGGCGGCCAGTTCAGCAGTGATTTCGTTGGGGTGGTTAACATGGATGTTCATCCATAAGGGATGATATTTTTGCAACGTGTCACAAAGTTCCGGGGTCACCCGTTGCGGCATGAACACCGGAATGCGGCTGCCGATGCGAATGATTTCAATGTGAGGAATTTCGCGCAGCCGGCTCAGCAGTTCCTCCAAAATTTTCGGAGCCAGAGCCAACGGATCGCCACCCGAGAGCAGAACGTCGCGCACCTGTGGGGTGTTTTTAAGATAGTCAATTTGAGCTTCGAATTCAGCCCGGGAGAAGGTGGCGCTGGGATCGCCCACTATCCGGGAACGGGTGCAATAACGGCAGTAGGATGCACACTGGGTGGTGACCAGCATCAACACGC
>DAOQTN010000564.1:0-2195 GCA_035340555.1 Anaerolineaceae bacterium
CCCGTGAGCGACAAAAAGTAGCTTGTCGCCAAATAGAAACGCCAGTTGCCCCTGACCAATCTCCGCCGTAATCACTTTTTCAACGGTATATTCAATGGTTTCCAAGCGGGCCAGAGAACGGACTTCCGTGATAATGGTAATCGGGTCAGGTAAAATCGTCGGTGTTGGGTTAAGGAGATTGGATACTTGGGTTTTTAATTGATCGTTAGCTTCATTCAATGGAGACAGCGCTTGATTGGTAGCGCTCCGGATAAACCAAGTCAAACCAAGGAAAAGAACCCCCAGTATCAGGATCAAAACCAAGATCGCACCGAGAAAACTGGATTTTCCTTGTGAGCCGCTCATCAATCACCTCCTGAATCGTTAGACGGATGCATTTAAGTGGTTATAATTCACAATATGAAAAAAAGCAAGGTGAGCTTAATGAGGTATCTCCTGGTCGCCTTTGGCCTCCTGGTCCTGCTGTCTGGTTGTAATACATTGCCCGCAGCCAAAACATCAACCCCAACGCCACAGGCATCCCCCATGCCGACAGCCACGCCTGCCCCGCTGGGAAGTGTTGAAAATCCTGTCATCATGGGATTTGTGCAATCCAACACAAGCGCTGGTGTAGTCCCGGAAATGGTTGAACTGACGCAGGCCATCACTGTTAACACCGGCTTTACCGTCATCAGCCGGATTTATCCAGACTGGCCAGAGCTGGTCGACGCCATGGCAAGCGGGGAAGCACATATGGCCTGGATGCAGCCACTGACCTATATTTACACCAACGAACAAGGCATAGCCACGGCAGGACTTCTCTCCAACCACTATGGGCTGTACTACTACGGCGTTCAATATCTGGCCAATATCGAAAGTGGTTTTACGGTTTATTATGACTCCGTCAGCCAGCAGAATACAGCAGATGCCGCCACCGCGCTGGGGCAATTCAACGGCCGACGTCCTTGTTGGATTGAGCCCAAGTCAATTTCCGGATACGTGGTGCCCGCCAGTTTATTGTCAGCCAATTCCATCCAAACAACCGATGGTGCGTTTCTGCAAACACACACCGCCGCTGTACGCGCACTTTACATCAAAGGTATCTGTGATTTCGCCGCCACCTTTGCCATTTCTGGAGACCCTCGGACATCATCGGCAGTACTGGATGATCTGCCCGATGCCCTTAATCGGATAGTGGTCATCTGGCGTACAGAGGCGACCATACCCAGTCTGGGACTCGCCTACGCCCAAAGCCTGCCAGAAAGCTTTCGCCAGGCGGTAAATCTGGCTTTGACTGATCTGGTTAAGACCGATACCGGCAAAGCCATCCTGACAGGGGCCAACGCGGGTTACGATATCCAGGATTTACGAATGGTGGACGACTCAATATACGACCCGCTACGGGAAAATGTCGCAGCAATTGCATTTGATTTGAAAACCGCATTGGGGCGATAAAGATTGAAACGTGTTTCTTCGGCAAGGTTCGTTCCTCCAGCTGTCCGTCCGCCGCGCAAGCGGCTCCGCTGGCACAGGTTTTTTCGTGCAATATTCAATATGTTTATTAAAATTACGCTCTATCTACTGATCATTTCAGTCATCGGGCTTGGATTGCCCCGTCTGATTACATTAATCCATGCGAAATCCCGTCTGTTCACCCCCGGCACGGTCCCATTTCAAAGAGCTGCAATCGTTTTTGGGGCCGGATTACAACGTGATGGGACGCCTTCGCCAGTTCTGCGGGACCGGGTGGCGACAGCAGCCGAACTCTATTTTAATGGCAGGGTTGAAAAATTATTAATGAGTGGGGATAATCGCTTCGTCAACTATAACGAACCTGGCGCCATGCATGATTATGCTATTTCCCTAGGTGTACCTGAAGAGGATATTGTCCTGGACTATGCCGGACGCAGAACGTATGATACCTGCTACCGAGCTCACGCCATTTTTGGGCTGGATGCAGCTATTTTGGTCACACAAGGATACCACCTCCCCCGGGCACTTATTACATGCAACAACCTGGGTATTGAAGCTGTGGGCGTGGCCGCAGACCGCCGCAGCTATCATGGCAGATCTTATGCCATCTGGCAAATTCGGGAACTTCCGGCCACCTTTGTGGCTCTCTGGCAAGTGTGGGTGACGCATCCTCTTCCGGTTTTAGGACAATTCGAACCCATTTTTCCCCCCACGGATGATCAAACATCTGATAGTCAAACCAC
>DAOQTN010000565.1:0-2193 GCA_035340555.1 Anaerolineaceae bacterium
TGCTGGCGGCCAATCCGGCGGCAACCAGGACATCCACCACGGATTGACCGGGCTGCAGGGGGAAAGTGTCCATTTCGGTTGGGATCTCGCGCTGCTGGAAGGTGCGCACAAAGGCCTGCTGGGCCTCATCGGCCTCGGCAGTGGAGTAAAACGAAGCCGTCACCTCATGGGCCAGGCGCATTTTGGCATCCCGGGGATGCAGTGCACCGGTCTTGAGATCGCCCTCCCAGGCGTTAACCTCCTCGGGCGTCCAGCGGGTCACCAGCCGGGCAAAGGAGGACATGGCCATGTCGGGAATGCTCATCATCTTGCCGTACATGTCCGCCGCATCCGTGTTGATGGGGATGTGGTTGCCAAGCGACTTGCTCATTTTCACCACGCCGTCGGTGCCGGGCAGAATGGCCAGGATGATGCCGATATTGGGGCGGGCCCCCAGGTAGGACATCAGTTTGCGCGAGGCGGTGACGATGTTGAACATCTGGTCCGTGCCGCCCACCTGGACATCGGCCTTGAGGGTGTAGGCGTCGTAGGCCTGCATGATGGAATAGAAGAATTCGTGCAGATAGATGGGGTCGGAGCGGTCCCAACGGTTGCGAAACGCTTCCCGGGTGAGGAACTGCTGAATGGTGAAATTGGAAGCCAGGTGGATCAGGGTTTCAAACGACAGCCCGGCCAGCCACTCGGCATTGTAGCGGATCAGGGTGCGCTCCCGGTCCAGGATGCGGAAGGCCTGCTCGGCGTAGGTGCGGGCGTTTTCGTCCACCTCGGCCTGGATCAGGCGCGGGCGCAGCACATCCTTGTCGGAGGGGTCACCAATCAACGACGTATAGGTGCCGATGACAAAGGTGACCTCGTGGCCCAATTCCTGGAACTGGCGCAGCTTGCGCATGGTGACGGTATGACCCAAATGGAGGTCCGCCTTGCGGGGATCATAGCCGCAATAAACGCGCAACGGGCGGCCTTCCTTTTGAGCTTCAATCAGACGCTCACGCAGTTCCTGCTCCATTGTGCGGTGCAGGGAATCGTCACCGTATTCAGTGCCCTGCATTAAGTATGCGACTTGTTCTTCAATGTTCATGACAGCCTCCTGAAGGGCGATTATATCACCATTCCCGGCCCGTCCCAAAATCAGCAGCCGGGCGATTTGTCTGACCACCCATAAAGCCGATATTTAGCAGACAGTGTCAAATTCTCTGTGTATAACCCCCAAAGCTGGTCGCGCTGTATCTTTGCGACCAAATCCCGTATAATCCGATTATTGATAAAGGAGGTCCAGCATGAAGGTCATCATAACGGGCGGAACCGGCTTGATTGGACAGGCCCTGGGGGCCCAGCTGACGGCCCAGGGACATCAGGTTTGGGCACTCACCCGCAGCCCACAAACTGCCTTATTGCCAACAGACGTCAAGGCCGTGGGGTGGGATGGCGAAACCAGCCAGGGCTGGCAGGAGTTGGTGGAACAGACCGATGCCATCATCAACCTGGCCGGGGAAAGCATCGGCAGCGGCCGCTGGTCAACCGAACGCAAAGCCCGCATTCTCCATAGTCGCTTGAATGCCGCCAGGGCTGTTGAGCAGGCCCTGCACGCGGCAGTCCACCGCCCGCACACCCTGCTTCAAGCCTCCGCAGTGGGTTACTACGGGCCCAGAGGCGACACCCAGCTGACTGAAGCGGCACCGGCCGGACAGGATTATCTGGCTCAGGTTGCAGCTGCGTGGGAGAAATCCACCGCCAACATTGAAAAATTGGGCGTGCGCCGTGTCATTCTGCGCACGGGGATTGTCCTGGACAAACACCAGGGCGCCCTGCCCCGCCTGATGCTGCCCGTCAAGTTGATGGCCGGAGGCAGATTGGGCAGCGGAAAGCAGTATCTGCCTTGGATTCACCTGGCCGACGAAGTGCGGGCCATCCAGTTTTTACTGGAGCATCCCACCGCCACCGGTCCCTTCAATCTATCTGCTCCCCGGCCTGTGCAGCAGGTGGAATTTGGCCGTGTGCTGGCTAAACTTTTACGGCGGCCCTACTGGCTGCCCACCCCGGCTTTTGCCCTGCGGTTGGTGCTGGGCGAAATGAGCACCCTGGTCCTGGATGGACAGCGGGCGGTGCCGCAGCGCCTGATGGAACTGGGGTACACCTTCACCCATTCAGAACTGGAAACTGCACTGGCCAGTTTGTTGTAGGCAAATTCACCCC
>DAOQTN010000566.1:0-2183 GCA_035340555.1 Anaerolineaceae bacterium
GGTCGTGGGTGCACAAATCGCCAATGGCGTAAACCTGGCCGCTTACATTTAAAATCACCAGCGGCTGGCCGGCAATTTCGACAAAGACCCGTTCCCCCGCGGGCAGTTCGGCCAGCGGCAGCACCCGGACAAAGGCGGGTTCAGGGGTCATCGCTAATCCTCCACCAGGCTGTCCGGGGCCTCACCCAGGCCGTAAACCCCCGCTTTGAGGACCTTGAGGGATAGCAGGGCACATTTCAGGCGCACCGGGCCAAGTTCAATGCCCAGCAGCTCAAGCAGGTCCTCCTTGGTCAGCTGGCGAACTTCATCCAGGGACTTGCCAATGACGGATTCGAGCAGCAGATCGGCGGAGGCTTGCGAAATGGCACAGCCATGGCCGCTGAAGGCGGCTTCAGTCACCACGCCTGCATCATCCACGCGCAAATCAATGCGGAGATGATCACCGCAAAGCGGGTTTTCATCTTCGAAGCTGAAATCATGGGGATCCAGCTCACCCCGATAGCCGGGGTTTTTGTAGTGCTCAATGATCACTTCGCGGTACAGGTCATCCATGCCGAACCTCAGCCAAAGAGTTTTTGAACTTTCCGGATCCCGGCAACCAGCCGCTCAATCTCCTGAGGGGTGGAATAGAGATAGAAGCTGGCCCGGGTGGTGGCGGGAATATTGAACTTCTCGTGAAGCGGCATGGCACAGTGGTGTCCAGCCCGGACCGCCACGCCTTCGGCATCCAGGACTTGGGCCACATCATGCGGATGAATGCCGTCCAGGGTGAAGGAGGCCACGCCGCCCTTGTGGGCGGCCGCGGGGCCAAACACCTGCAGCCCCGGAATGTCGTTCAATTGGGTCAGGGCTGCGGCAATGAGCTCCTGCTCGTAAGCCTCAATGGCGGCCATGCCAATGGCCGAAAGGTAGTCCACCGCCGCGCCCAGGCCAACCACTTCGGCCACGGCCGGGGTGCCGGCTTCAAATTTATAAGGGATGTCGTTGGTGGTAAAGCTGCGCAGGTGGACTTTCTTGATCATGTCCCCGCCGCCCAGGAAGGGCGGCATGGCCTGCAGCAGGGCCCGTTTGCCGTAGAGGATCCCAATCCCCATCGGACCGCACATTTTATGGGCGGAAAAGGCCAGGAAATCGGCATCCAGCTCGGTCACATTCACCGGCAGATGGGGCACCGATTGGGCGCCATCCACCAGGGTGAGCGCGCCCGCCTGGTGCGCCAGGGCAATGATCTCCCGGGCGGGATTGATCGTCCCGAGCACATTGGACATCTGGGTGAACGCGACCAGGCGCGGCCGGAGTTCCAGCAGACGCCGGTATTCGTCCAGGTCCAGCAGACCCTCCCGGGTCACCGGGATGAATTCCAGGCGCAGCTGGCGCTCGGCAGCCAACATCTGCCAGGGGACCAGATTGGAATGATGTTCCATCTCGGTCAGGATGATGACATCCCCCGCGGCAAGATTGGCCCGCCCCCAGGAAAAGGCCACCAGGTTGATGGATTCGGTCGTATTGCGGGTGTAGACCACTTCAGCCGGGCTGGCCGCGCCGATAAAGCGGGCAATTTTGGCCCGGGCATCCTCATACAGCGCCGTGGCCTCCTCGGCCAGGGTGTGCACCCCGCGGTGAATATTGGCATTGGACTGCTGGTAATAGGTGTCCATCGCCGCCAGAACCTGGCGGGGTTTTTGGGCGGTGGCGGTTGAATCCAGATAAACCAGCGGGACCCCAGGATGAATCTCACGCTGGAGGATGGGGAAATCCGCGCGAATTTTGGAAACGTCAAAGGCTGTCATGGGGCTGCTCGGGGTTACTCAGCTCGGGGTTACTCAGCTCGGGGTTACTCAGCCCGGGGCAGATCGGATTTGGCGCGGCGCTGCGGCGGACGGATATGCACAGAATCCTGGGGATACCACAGGATGTGATCCGGCACCATCCAGCCGTCGGTCAGAAAGACATCAGAGCGAAACTGCACCGCAACCATCTTCGCGTCCACCTGGACGACAATGCCCCGCAGCCAGCCGCGGATGCGCTCGCCACTTTTCTCATGATCACAAAAAACTTCAACCGTGTCCCCGACTTCATAATGATACTGGGGATCAGGTGGTCGCATAAAGGGTACCGATGCCATGAACTTACTCCTGTTTAAAAAAGTGCGGCCTGATTGTAGCATAAAATCCAGCGGCTAG
>DAOQTN010000567.1:0-2182 GCA_035340555.1 Anaerolineaceae bacterium
CTCCTGATCCAGCGCCCGGAGGTCAGGGCTGCGTTCAAAGGCAGCCTGGGCCAGTGCTTGGAGCAGATTTTCAAAATGATAAAAGAAATCATACCGCCGGGCATACAGGTGGTGATACAAGGCAAACAAGGTGGGCAGCTGGGCCTCCAACCGCTTCCTGAAGTCGGCCCAGATCTGTGGGGCGGTGGTGATTTGGCCCGCCAACTGCGCTTCCAGCCGGGGCAACATGCGCTGCAGGCTGCGCCGGGCTTCGAGTTCCAGATTGATCGGATCGGTATACATCGGAAGTCTCCTTCTGCCGGGATCGGGGGGGCGGGGGCGGTTGAGCCGGGCGGCTTGGGCTATCCTTGCGGGGTCAGCCAGAGATACTGGGGGGGGGCCAGGGTGATCCGGGGGCCATCAAGCCGGGTGCCATCCAGGATGTTGCCGTAGCCACCGTGCTCGGGGGGAACAGCGACCTGGATGGCCGCGCCTGCCAGGTTGTTTAAAACCAGGATGCGCTCCCCGGCATCCTCCCGCCAGTAGGCCGCCACCGCTGCGGAATCCACCTGTGCCCAGCGGAAACTGCCAGCACCAAATACCGGGTGCTGCTTGCGGATGGCGATCATGTGGCGAATTTTGTTTAGCAGGGATTGCCCGTCACGCTCCTGCTCGGCCACATTGACCGCGGCGGGGTCATAGGGCGGGGTGCTATTGACGGGGGCGTACAGTTTTTCCGCGGGTGCGGTTGAAAAGCCGCCGTTTGGTCCGGCGTGCCACTGCATCGGGGTGCGCAGGCCGTTGCGGTCGTCCAGCCAGATGTTGTCCCCCATGCCAATTTCGTCACCGTAGTACAGAAATGGCGATCCACCCAGGGTGAACAGCAGGGAGTTGAGCAGCAGGATCTTTTGCGGCTCGTTGTCCAGCAGCGGAGCCAGCCGGCGCCGGATCCCCAGGTTCAACCGCATGCGGGGTTCGGGGGCATAGGTCTGCCACATCCACGCTCTTTCATCCGGGGTCACCATTTCCAGCGTCAGCTCATCATGGCAGCGCAGGAAGGTCCCCCACTAGCAGGCCTCCGGCAGGGCCGGAGTGCGCTGCAGAATGGCTTCGATGGGGGTCCGATCCGCCCTGGCCAGGGCCATGTAGAGGCGCGGCATCAGGGGAAAATGGAAATTCATGTGCATTTCGTCCCCGGCACCGAAATAGTGAATGACATCCTCCGGCCACTGGTTGGCCTCCGACAGCAGCAAGGTCCCGGGGGCATAAGCCTCCACGAAGGCCCGCAGGCGCTTCAGGAAGGCGTGGGTTTCAGGCAGATTTTCGCAGTTGGTGCCTTCGCGTTCATACAGATAAGGCGGTGCGTCCACCCGGATGCCGTCCACCCCCTCGTCAAGCCAGAACTGGATGGTGCGCAGCATGGCCCGCTGCACACCGGGATGATCATAGTTCAAATCAGGCTGGTGGCTGAAAAAGCGGTGCCAGAAATAGGCCTGCCGGACCGGATCGTAGGTCCAGTTGGATTTCTCGGTGTCCAGAAAGATGATCCGGGCATCCGCGTAGCGCTGGGGGGTGTCACTCCAGACATAATAATCCCGGTAGGTGGCATGTTCGGGATGGGCTGGATCCCGGGAGGCCTGGAACCAAGCGTGCTGGTCGGAGGTGTGATTGGGCACCAGTTCAACCAGGATCTTCAGCCCGCGCGTGTGCACGGCCTGAACCAGCTGGCGGAAATCGGCCATATTGCCGTACCGGGGATGAATATCGCAGTAGTCGCTGACATCATAGCCGTCATCCCGCAGCGGGGAGGGGGCAATGGGCAGCAGCCAGAGGCAGTCGATGCCCAGGTCCCGCAGGTAATCCAGTTTTTGGATGACCCCCTGCAAATCCCCCCACCCGTCGCCGTTGCTGTCATGAAAGGCCCGCACGTACAATTCATAAAAGACTGCCGTCTTATACCAGGGTAGAGAGGTTGTCATGGAATATCCTTTTCTAGTAATCTACTCGTGAATCTACTTATGATCGACTTATCATCCAATCGTCATCTACTTGTAATCCACTCACCATCACTCAATCAACCGGCACATTATCCAATGTCGCTGAATCAGCTGCCACCGAATCAGCTGGCGCACAAATCAACTGGCACACAAATCAACTGGCGCACAAATCAACTGGCGCACAAATCAACTGGCACATAAATCAA
>DAOQTN010000568.1:0-2177 GCA_035340555.1 Anaerolineaceae bacterium
GAATGGGGCATGAAGGAAGGAGTTTGGAAAGGCGGTGGGCGGAATGACGGAAGGGGGGAAGGATCTTTTTACAGACGCAGCCCAATCAATTCATAAGCCGGCACCGGGGCACGTTTTCCCTTGGCCTGAATTGCTTCAACCGGGCGCGCCTCCACGAGATTGGCCACCCGGGCATACGTCGGTTCGGTGATCAAGATCTGACCAGGACCCGCGTTTTCCTGGACCCGCTTGGCTGTATTCACACTGTCCCCAATGGCGGTGTATTCCATGCGTTTTTCGGTACCCACCAACCCCAGTACCGCCTCACCGACATGAACGCCAACACCAAAGGCCAGCTGAAAACGCGGGGGGAATTTTTGGTGCAGGGCCTGGATGGCGGTCCGAATACCAAGGGCGGCTCGAATGGCGCGCAAGGTATGATCCTCTTGCGGGATGGGAGCATTGAACCAGGCCATGACAGCGTCCCCCAAAAACTTATCGATCGTGCCATCCTCGCCCAGTACTGCCTCTGCGGCCGAAGCCAGGTAACAGTTCAGCACCTTGACCAGTTCTTCCGGAGTGACACCCTCACTGAAACTGGTAAAGCCGCGAATATCGGCAAACAACACCGTGATTTCCGCCCGCCGGCCGCCCAACGCCAGGCTCTCCGGGTCCAATTGCTCAATAACAGCCGGGGAGACCATGCGTTCAAAAAGACGGCGCTGTGCCTCCAATCGTTTTTTCTCGGTCAAATCATCCAGCACAATGGCCACACCCTGGGTATGACGACCAACATCCTTAAGCGGGGTCAGGCTGAGGCGTAAATCCACGTGCCCACGATCCGGCAAAGTTGGGCTAACCTCCCAACCGAGAACAGGCTCGTCGGTTTGAATGACATGTTTCAAGCGGGGGGACAGCATTTCTGTCAGGGGTTCCAGAGTCTGGGCCAGAAGATTGCCAACCAGGACGGATGATTCCTGTCCCAGAATGGTCTCCGCCGCCCGATTGCACAGGACCACCCGCTCATCAACGTTGGCAGTCAGAACGCCGCTGGCGATGGAGGAGAACACGTTATCCATCAAATCCTTCAGCTCAGTCACCTCAGCCAGGGTGCGTCGGACCGAATCAAACAACCGCGCATTTTCAATGGCAACCGCCGCCTGGTTGGCAAAGCCAGCCAGCAGATCCAGGTCGCTGCGGGTGAACAGACCGCTGCGAATACGATTATCAGCATAAATCACACCGGTGATTTCACTTTTAACCCGCAGGGGGACACACAGGATGGAGCGCAAATTGTAGGCGATGACACTCTGCTGGCCGCCAAAACGCGGATCTTCCTGGGCATTGGTTGTGAGGATGGCAACCCCCGTTGTGACCACCCGGTTGATCACCGTACTGCTGATGGCCGTTTCCGAGGCATCAATGGTCCCCTTTTCCCAATTGCGCGCCACCCGCAATCCCAGTTCACCATCCGCCCCCCGCAGCATGAGAAAGCCCCGCTCCGCCCCAGTCAGACGGATCAAGGTATCCATGACCACCTGGAGAACTTCGTCCAGTTCCAGGGTCGAATTGATCACCTGACCGATGGAAGCCAGATCCCTTAAACTGCGGCGTTCCTCATCCAAAACAGAAACATACTGCCGAATTTTTGTGACCCCGTCAGTCAATTGGATAACCTGCTCGTGCATCGAACCTGGCAGGGCCGCCGGGGACAAACGCACCAGTATTTCCTGCAGCTGGTTGGATAAAACTGTCAGGGAATAGAGATGTTGGTCCAGAACGGAAAAGGTTGTGGTTGAGGTGGGGGTTATATCAGACAATGATTCATCCTCTCATGCCAGGCTTTCAGGTTTAGTCCACCGGCTCACGGCTGTCAGTGATCAATTTATCCCACCAGGCGCGATTAATCATGCGGCGCAACAGGATCTGGGCTTGTTTGGCGCGCGTCAGATCCGGTTGATACGGGCTGTAAATCGCACGCTCATATTCTTTCAACAGGATGCCGGCCGCCTCTGCCCCCTCCGGAAATAATTCAACCAGGACAGCAACCTGTTCTGCCGGGGTCAATGACGGTGCTCCCGGGTGCCTTAATCGCCGCAGCGCCCATCCCACCCGGCGGAAATAATGTTCAATGGGCGCTGCGGCGATTAAGGCACCCGGGAGCACCGTCATTGACCCCGGGTGCCTTAATCGCCGCA
>DAOQTN010000569.1:0-2176 GCA_035340555.1 Anaerolineaceae bacterium
ATTCATAATGTGGGGTGGCAATTGCCGCAGCTTTTTCTGGCGCGGTGGATTGCCACCTTGGCATGTTTTAAACCCTGGGTATTAAAGCTCACCATTCACGAGCGGGTGCCTTTTTTGGGGCTGGCCCTGATTGCAGGGCTAATTTTTACCAACCACCCGGTGTTAAGCCTGATCCTGACCTTCATCATGCTCGCCTGGCAGGGATTGGGTAGCGGCATCACAGCCAATGTCTGGCAAAATATGATCGGGAAAATCATTCCCGGTTCCATCCGGGCCACCTTCTTCGGTTTGCAATCATCGGCATCCAACCTGGGTGGCAGTGTTGGCGCTGTAATATCGGGGGTGCTGTTGGAAAAACTGCCCTCACCGCTGGATTTTGTGCTGTGTTTTTTGATCACCGCTGGATTAATGGGAATATCCTGGCTGTTTCTGGCATTGACGCGCGAAGAAAACACCCCTCCGACCAGCGGTGGCATCGACCTTGTCCAGCCAACGATCGCCCTGTCACTCAATATTCTGAAAACCGATGTGTCATTTAAATGGTTTCTGATTGCCCGCAATCTTTTCCAATTTGGCACCATGGCTTTTTCGTTTTATATCATCTATGCCGTCCTCCGGCTGGGGTTGAGCGAATCCGCCGCCGGTCTCATGGCAGGGGTTCTCAACATCACCCTTGTGGTGGCCAACCCTCTCCTGGGGTGGCTGGCGGACCGTTGGAACAGCCAGGCGGTGATGACATTGGGTGCTGTGGCATCACTCCTGAGCGCTCTGGTGGCTTTTCTGGCTCCTTCCTTGGGTTGGTTTTATCTGGTGATCGTCCTGCAGGGTTTTGCCAATGTCACCTTCTGGACCATTGGGATTGCCTTCACCCTGCAATTCGGCAGCGAACGTCAGCGGCCGGTCTACATTGGACTTGCCAACACCCTGATTGCCCCCAGTACCATTCTGGCCCCGCTGGTAGGCGGATGGCTGGCTGATGCCATCAACTACCAGACGACCTTTCTGGTCTCTGTTGGGCTTAGTGGATTGACCACCCTGGTCTTTCTGCTGTTCGTCAAAAATCCACCGCCTCACACCTATTCAGCTGCCTAGGCAGAGACGCCCCCGCTCTGTTCCAGCGTCACACGCTGTGGTCTAGACACGTTCTATCAAAACCCGTTCTGGCTCAACCGAAATTCGCCACATCCCATGATTGGCAAATTGATAAATCGCCACCAGATGATCTGGCTCGCGCTGTACTTCAACCAGCGTCATTGATGTTGAGAACACAAAGGTGATGATGTCGGGATCCCACTCACCCTGCTGCTGTGGATCATAGCCTTCGGGTGGCGCGTAAGCGCGCTCAATCGACGTGTCATTCAATAACAACCGTAGCAAGGCTTCCGGCACATCCACATTTGCCAGGAGGTTGGCGGAACCTTGGGCTTCGGTTTCTTGTATACGTTCTTCGGGCTCCAACTCCCATTGAACGGGAGCCCACACACCGGGCAGTTCATCCACGGGAAGCGTTTCGGGGTCAATTACACGGGCCATGGGCATTTCTCCTGAAGAATCATGTGAACTACAAAAAGTATAGCCTTAAATATCGGATTATGCTAATATTCAGGCCATGTCAATTTTGCCTGAAACCAAGATCACTTTCCGAGTCGGGCCGGTAGCGGTACAGGGCGACCTCATCCTGGCACCCATGGATGGGTACTCCGACCTGCCTTTTCGATCCCTCGCCCGGAAACTGGGGTCAGCAATGAGTTACACGGAATTCATCTCCGCAATCGATCTCATCCATGGCCGCCCAGGTTTGGAACGGCGCCTGGCCTACCTTGAATCAGAACGTCCGGTGGTGATGCAACTGCTCGATAATGATCCAGACAGGCTGTTGCTTGCGGCGAAAAAACTACGTCCATTAAACCCGGACATCATTGACATCAACTTGGGATGTTCAGCCCGGCCAATTGCAAATCGAGGTGCCGGCGCCGGACTGCTACGGGAGCCTTTGAAGGTTGCCCGGATTATTGGCGCCATCAGCCGCGATCTGGATATTCCGATCAGCGGAAAAATCCGCCTGGGTTGGGATGAGGATAACCGCAATTATCTGGAGATAGCCAAAATCATCGCCGACAACGGCGGAAAGTTGATCGCAGTCCACGGGCGCACCCGAAGCCAGGCTTATTCCGGG
>DAOQTN010000570.1:0-2172 GCA_035340555.1 Anaerolineaceae bacterium
CACCTTGCCTGCATCGCGGATTCGGGTCATGGCCGTGTCCACCCGTTCCACGGCGTCCAGCAAACGTGATTCCTGTCCGTCTGGGCAGGCCAGCAGGTAGCTTTGCTGCAGGATTTGGACCTCGATTTGCTTCATTCGGCGTCCTTGTGGACAGGGGTGGCAGGGGCGTTGGCAGGCAGCCGTTCGAGCAGTGCGTCAATCCGGGCGCGAGCCGCGTTCAGGCGCGATTTCAGGGAGTCGCGTTCCTGCGTCAGGGCGCTGACCTGATCTGCCAACAAGGCATTGGTGCGTTGCAACTCGGCGTGGCGCAAGAGCAGGCGCTCGACACGCTCGGCGATCTGGTCGGTGGTGGAGGGTTCAGCCATAGAGATCGCAATTGTAGGGTTGTCTTTTTGGGACGGGGTGCCGCAAGGTTCTAAAATCCGACGGTTGGTGCTCGCAGGCTGGTTCACAGACTGCAGTTCAACGGGAAGCAGGAAGGTAACCCCACCGCCGTGGCAAGCCCCACCTGCGCTGCCCCCGCAACGGTCAGCAGACGGATCGCCCGATTCCCTCTCCACTCACACGCCACTGGGAGCCTTGAACAAGCCCTGGGAAGGCATTGGAGGGTGCTCTGCCAGCCCGGATACCGGCCAACATGGTGGTTGCCAGCGTTGATGAAAGACGCTGCGCAGCCGTATCACCCAGACGCTGGCGGGGAGGCCGGCACGGGTTATTTGATGGTTGCGTTCCCATCATGAAGTACTTCACACCGCGCGCCCGCACCCATGGGGCCGTTTGGGCGCCGATTGCCAGAACACCCTGAACCTGCCTGCGCCAGCGCAGAAACTGCCCCCGGTAGATCAGGCGCCGCGCCAGTCCCGCCAGCCCGGCGTCCTCTACCGTTTCCATGATCACCCAGAACCCCAACCCGCGCCGGGCCAAAGCGCGCTGCGCCGCTGCCACGACGCCGTTGGCGCGAATGCCCTGGCACAAATGGACGGCCTGGCCCGGCACGCCGGCCGCCAGCGCCGCGGCCTCATCGGCCGTGGTGGCATGCCGCAGTTCGACCCCAGGCAGTTCGGGCGCCCGCCAGCCCAGAGCCGCGCGGTCGCCGGTCATCACTTGTTCGGCGACATAGGTCACACGGCACCCCACCCGCGCCAGCGCCACAGCCAGCACGGCCATGTGCGGGCTGATGATGCGTTGCCAGAACCAGATCTCAGGCGGAGAAATATTGGTCCGTACTATCACAAATCACGACCACCAGATAAATATAGAATGTCAGAAAAATATCGGCGAAAATCGCTTATTACAACAATGCAATAATACTGAAATATCAACTCCAAGCCCCAATACGGAGGCGTCTTAGCAAAAAATAAATCCAAATTAGAAATGAAAAAATTATCAATGGATGAATGATTCTTGCGGAGAACGAGGTCATCCCCCCCCAAATTAATACCATCATGTTGCTGGAAAATAACACAACCCCGAATCCATCAAACAGCTTCATGGAATTTGCAAGTCTACAAAACTTCGCGATGACATAGCACATTACAATTCCAGTTATCACCCCCCACAAACCGAGATAATACAGATGGTCACCAATCAGCGTGGATGCGATCGAGTGCCCCGCAAGGGCCAAATATGGATCCATGTTATCCAAAACATATTGATAACCGAATCCAAATGGCTTCGATGGCCAAAGCCCCCTTGGAACAAAAGAAAATAAGGAAAATATAACTTGATCCACAAAACCACGCAGATCCAATCCACTTTGCTGGGCATGGTCCAAGAATTCACTGGCCAACCGGTAAGGTCCAACGACAGAATCTTGCGAGATCACATCCAAGTCCAATGCAGTGTTATAGCCTTTCCTTCCGACTGCAATAATGCTTCCAGCCATGGCGACACCAATGACCACAAACTTAGGTACGAAAATTCCAGTGGCGTAACAGAAATACAAAAATGCCGTAATCAGCATTCCAAATGTCACCGTCCGGCCAAAGCCGTCCCAGCCGAACAGATAATATACCAGAAAGGTAATCAAAAATATAAATGAAATTGTCAGATTGAACATTGATCTATCAGTTCTCAAACTAAGTGCATAGAACATCACAAGAACTGATAGGAAAAAAAGTTGATTAATTTTAAAAACTGATCCAACAATTACCACCAGGGCAAATGCCAAGA
>DAOQTN010000571.1:0-2170 GCA_035340555.1 Anaerolineaceae bacterium
AACCTGACCGCCAGCCTCCCTGACCAGCGACTGATGATCATCTGCCTGACGCGGCCCATCCTGTTTGAGCGGCGGGAAGACTGGGGCCGCGGCCCGGCTGCCTTGCGCATTGACCTGCAGCCGCTCTCGCCGGAGATGAGCCGCCGCCTGGTCGGCGAGATCTTGCACAAGGTGCAAAACCTGCCCGAGCCGCTGCGCGAATTGATTGTGCAAAACGCCGAAGGCAACCCCTTCTATGTGGAAGAACTGATCAAAACCTTCATCGAAAATGGTGTCATTCTGCAGGGAGAAGATCACTGGCAGGTGCAGGTTGAGCAGCTGCAGCGCGCCCATGTGCCCGCCACGCTGACCGAACTGCTGCAGGCCCGCCTGGACGGCCTGCCCCGAGACGAACGTGACCTGCTGCAGCACGCGGCCGTGGTGGGCCAAACCTTCTGGGATGCCATGCTCAAGGCCATGCATGCCCCCGGCGATACCGTCTCCGATACGGCGCCGCTGCTGGCAAAACTGCAATGGCGCGAGCTGATCTTTCAGCAGATGCGCTCCACCTTTGCCGGTGCCCAGGAAAATACCTTCAAGCACAGTATGCTGCGCGAGGCCGCCTACGAAACCGTGCTGCTCAAACTGCGGCGAATTTATCACCGCCAGGTGGCCGAGTGGATGGAAGATTCGGCTGGCGAGCGCCTGCCAGAATTTGCCGCCGTCATTGCCCGGCACTATGAACTGGCTGGCGAACCCGCCCGGGCTGCGGCCTGGCTGCGCCGTCTGGGAGATGATGCTCTGCGCACCGGCGCCGCGCCCGAAAGCATCGCTGCATTTGAACACGCACTGACGCTGCTGCCCCCAGACCACCTCAACGAGCGCACCGCGCTGCAAATCCGGCTGGGCAATGCCCTGGAACGCACCGGTGATTATGACCCGGCGGCTGAGCATTTGCAGCAGGCCCTGGCTGACAGCCAGCACCTGCAAGCCCACGACCTGATGGCGGAGGCCACCCTGGGGCTGGGGCGGGTGCGCATGCGCCAGGGCGAATACGATGAGGCGGTTCAGCTTGTGCAGGCGGCGCTGGCGCAAACCCCTGACCCTGCCCTGCAGGCTCAGGCCCGGCGGGTGCTGGGTGTGATTGCCTATTATCAGGCCGAATATCCGCAGGCCGTCGAGCAGATTACCGCCGCACTGGCGCTGGAAGAACAAACCGAAAACCGGGCCGGCGCCGCCACCTGCCTGAGCAACCTGGGGCTGGTGGCACTCTCGCAGGGCGATTACCCGGCGTCAATCCGCTATTTTGAGCAAAGTCTGGGCATCCACCGCCAGTTGGGCGACCGGGCGGGCATATCCACCGCACTGGGCAACCTGGGGATGGTTTATGAAGATCAGGCTGACCTGGCCGCCGCGCAGCAAATGTACGCCGAGGCACTGCAAATTGCCCACGAGATTGGCGACCGGCGGGCTGAGTGCAGCACCCTGAACAGCCTGGGGTCTGTGGCGCTGAGTCAGGATGATTTGAATGCAGCCCTGTCGTATTTTGAGTCGGCGCTGGCGCTGGCCCGCCAGGTGAACGACCCCATGCTCTCCACCCGCATTCTGATGAATATGAGCTGGGCCTCGCTGCTGCATCAAGATTATGCCGCCTCGCGGCGCTATTCTGAAGAGAGCCTGGCGCTGGCCGAAGAACTGGGCGACCGTGAGAGCGTCATCTCTTGCCTGACCAACCTGGGCCACGCCGCCTGGCCGGAGGGCGATTGGCCGGCGGCTGGCGGCTATTACCGCCGCTCGATTGTTGAGGCGCGGAAAATTGGTGCCCTGCCCCGCTTGCTGGAGGCCCTGGCCGGGCTGGCGGGCTGTTGCTGGGTTGGCGGCCAACCCGAGCGCGCCGCCGAACTGCTGGGACTGGCGCTTAATCACCCGGCCACCAACAGCGATGTGACTCAGGCGGCTGACTTTGTGCTGCCCCACCTGCAGGCGGCCCTGCCCGCTGCCGGGCTGCAAACCGCCCTGGCCCGCGGTCAAACGCTGGACCTGGAAGCTACCGTAGAATCCGTGCTGGCCGAAAGCCGCGGCTGAATCTCCCCCCGGGGTTAATCCTCTGCGACCATCTCCGGCAGGCTGGCAAGTGCGCTGCCGCCCGGCAGGCGCGGCCAGTCGAGCAGCAGCACCTCTACCAGGAGCT
>DAOQTN010000572.1:0-2154 GCA_035340555.1 Anaerolineaceae bacterium
ATGTTTTCAGCTGTTTGCGGTGCGGGCCTGGATACCCTCCCTCTGCCCGGCGACACCTCGGTTGATGCGCTGACGGCTCTGCTGGGTGATGTGGCGGCACTGGCGGTACGACTGGACAAACCGCTGACTGCCCGGTTGATGCCCATTCCAGGCCAGCGGGCCGGGGATCCGACGGCCTTCCAGTTTGACTATTTCGCCAACAGCCGTGTGATGCACCTGGACGCGCCCAGCACCCCGGGATTGGATGCTGCGGGCTGGGTGGCCATTGCACCGCTGAAAGCCTAGCTGGGGCCGGTGGATTAACCTATTGCCAGACCAACCAGCTGCCAGCTCAGCGGCTCAGCAGACCAGCCGTCAGTCGGCCTTCCGACGCTGCCGCACCAGCCCGACAACAGCCAGGGCCAGACCGGCGGTCAGGACAAATAGGATCAGACCACCCTTGATGAGGTTGATGGTTGTGCCATATGTGCCCACCAGCACCAGGCGCGGTGGGTCATTTTCATTACAATTGGGGATCACGCCCAGGTTGTCAAAAAAAAGGTTGCTGGTCACCCAGGGGTGCAGGGTGAACCAGTTATCCACCTCGTAACGCCCGCCCGGTTCAATGCGCTGACCGTTAACAATCACGTCCGCACCATCGCGCTCCAGGTGCAGGGTTTGAACGGAGGTGCCAATATCTACAATGGCGGTATTGCTGGGGGTTTGGTCACAGCCACCGCCGCTCCACCCGGCAATATAGGTGCTCAGATACACATCCATCTGTGCAGCGCTGCTTTCACTGGGTGTCCAGCTGTAAGAGGTGTCCAGGCAGGAATTGGCCTCATCATAGTGCACCGCACAGGGGAAATCAATGAATCCACGCATCAGAGTGATCTGCGCCAGCAAGCCCAGATGGCAGCACATCACTATCCCAATCAGGATGGCGGGCACGATCCAGAGATTTGTTATTTTCTTCATGGGTCCCCTCTCGATTAATCCTTCTCCAGAAACGCCACGGCGCGTGAGTTTTCGTCATCCATCACCACGCGCAGGTGGCTACCGGGACGGTGGTCGCGGACACGAATCAGGCGCAGGGTGTCATTCAGTTCGGCCGGCAAGTCGATCCAATCGGCAGCGCAGTTCGGTGTCTGGCAGAAAAAGCCCCGGTCAAAAGTATTCTGGGGGTCATCCAAATAGATCGCCAGGGGATAGATCTGTGATTCCAACAGATCCTGGAAAAAGTGTGTGCCCAGCGATGGCTCCGGCGGCAGGCCGATCCCCTCACCCGCCAGTTCCACCAGGGAGTGGGCGTGGTAAATATCGCCATAATTGATTGAAACCCCCAAATCCGGGTTGGATGAGCCCCAGCGACCCGGCCCGACACAAATAAAATGTTGTTTTTCCAGAGCGGCATTCAACCGGCTGATCGCCCGGATGAGTTCGCCGCGGGCGTTGGCGTCCGGCAGGGCAAAATACCCCTCAGGCGCCACATACAGCACGTAATCCACCCGTGGGATGAAGCCCTGTGGAACCACAAAATGAGTCTCAAAGATCGTATCCTCGGGTTTCAACTTAAGCGGAATGACTGCCGCCTCGGTCACCGCCAGTTCGCTTTGCGGGCGGCATTGCAGGATGGTGATGCATAAATCCGGGTTAGCGCCATCCAGTCCGGTCAGCCGCAGGGCAAATTCCACATCCACCGGCGAGCGGTAGGCCTGTTCCAGCAGGCGCAGCAGGTTGCGCATCCGCTCGGCAAAGGGGGTGCGGGTCAGCAGATCATCAAAGGTCAGCACAAGACGCTGGACATCCTGCCCGGCCAGGCGGGAGCGAATGGAGGAAAAGAATCCGTCCTCATCCACCTGGGCGACGTACCGCAGCGGTGGATAGGTGCCATTCAGCACCTGCTGGATCGGCACCATATCTCTGAAAGTATTGGATGCCAGGTCCAGCACGTCCACGTACTGCTGGGAATAACGCTTCACCGATTTGGGATCCGAGGAGGGTCGCAGCTTGGGGTGGCTGAGGGCAATCAGGCGGGGGTAATCATTCCCCACCCGGTCCACGGCACGGGTGCCCAGGCCCCAGACCAGACGGACAAAGCCATCCTCGCGCTTGATTTGCGGAGTCCAGCGGTACAGGTTGCGGCTGAAAGCCACCCCCGCCGCATGTGGCATA
>DAOQTN010000573.1:0-2152 GCA_035340555.1 Anaerolineaceae bacterium
CGCAATGACTAAATTTATCGCAGCCATAGACCAGGGCACAACCAGCACCCGCTGTATTGTTTTTGATCATTCGGGCAACGTGGTGGCAATGGATCAACAGGAACATACTCAGATTTATCCCAAACCCGGGTGGGTAGAGCACGATCCACTGGAAATCTGGTTCCGGACAGGCGAGGTGCTGCAAAACGCACTGCGGAAATCGGCGCTGACTTCAGAAGATATTGCGGCCATTGGGGTTACCAATCAACGCGAGACAACTGTGGTGTGGGACCGGACAACAGGGATGCCGTACTACAACGCAATTGTATGGCAAGACACACGCACCGACACCATCTGTAATCGACTGGCTGCTGATGGCGGGCAGGATCGGTTTAGAGGCAAAGTTGGACTGCCGCTGGCAACTTATTTTTCGGGTCCAAAAATCAAATGGCTATTGGATAATGTGGCCGGGCTGCGCGCGGCGGCCGAAAGCGGGCGCGCTATTTTTGGCAATATAGATACCTGGTTGATTTGGAATTTGACCGGCGGCACACGCGGCGGGGTACATGTGACGGATGTTACCAATGCCAGCCGCACGATGCTGATGAATTTGCATACGCTGGATTGGGATGATGAGATGCTGGCTGTGCTCGAAATCCCTCGGAAAATGCTGCCAGAAATTCGGCCCTCGTCGGCAATCTATGATTACGCGTCGGGCGTTCTGCCCAGTGTGCCCGTCTCGGGCGATCTGGGGGATCAGCAGGCGGCGCTGTTTGGACAGACCTGTTTCAGCCCGGGTGAGGCCAAAAACACTTACGGCACTGGCTGTTTTATGCTGCTTAACACGGGTCAGCAGCCCATCTACAGTCAGAATGGCCTGCTGACCACCCTGGGATACAAAATCGGCAATCATCCGGCAATCTACTGCCTGGAAGGTTCCATTGCCATTGCAGGTGCGCTGGTCCAGTGGCTGCGTGACAACCTGAAAATTATTGAGAAATCTGGCGACATTGAACCGTTGGCGAGGACGGTGACAGACAGCGGCGGCATTTATATTGTGCCGGCTTTTTCGGGGTTATACGCCCCCTACTGGCGGTCAGATGCGCGCGGGGTGATTGTTGGCTTGACGCGATTTATTAACCGGGGACATATTGCGCGCGCGGCGCTGGAAGCCACCGCTTACCAGACGCGCGAGGTATTGGACGCCATGGAGCAGGATTCGGGCGTTAAGCTGTCTGCACTCAAGGTTGATGGGGGTATGGTGATAAACGATCTGCTGATGCAATTTCAGGCGGATATTCTCAATGTGCCAGTTATCCGGCCGAGAGTGGCGGAGACGACGGCACTTGGCGCAGCCTACGCCGCCGGGCTGGCGGTTGGATACTGGAAAACGGTTGATGATCTGCGTGTCAACTGGGGCATTGATCGGGAATGGAAACCAGGAATCGAAGAAGCGCAGCGAAGCGTTCAGTATGCCCGGTGGAAAAAGGCGGTTGCCCGAACGCTGGATTGGGTTGAATGAGCCCAAGCGCTTGACAAGCCCGATTAGACTGACGTATAATGCCACTCACACCAGCGGGTGTTGCCAAGTGGTAAGGCAGTAGCTTCCCAAGTTACCATTCGCGAGTTCGAATCTCGTCACCCGCTCAGAACCGCCCGCCAGACAAAAAGCAGGCGGTTTTGATTTTCTCCCTGTCAATTTTGTTAAGTGGTTTGGGGACTTTTATGCTAAAATTTATGCGGAGGTCTCAGGTCAGATGTCACATAAAATTCTATACGTTGAAGATAATCCCGATAATCGCATGCTGGTGCGCCGACTTTTAATGTCATGCGGTTACGAGATCACTGAAGCCTCCTCGGCACGCGAGGCGCTGGAAGCTCTAAAGACCCTTATTCCAGATTTGATCTTGATGGATATCAATATGCCCGACATGGATGGTTATACGCTAACCGCCATCATCAAGGAAAATAAAGCGCTGGAAAAAGTGCCGGTTATTGCATTAACAGCCAATGTGATGCGCGGCGATCGCGAACGCACGATCAGTGCGGGCTGCGATGGCTACATTGAAAAACCCATCGATATTGATCGCTTTTTCGACCAGATTGAAGCTTTTCTGGCGATGTATCAGAGGTAACAGCTCATGCCCAACGATGATTCTTCTTCTGTGCAAGG
>DAOQTN010000574.1:0-2152 GCA_035340555.1 Anaerolineaceae bacterium
GATAGTCCAGTTTCTCCAATAGGCCGGCCAGGTCGCCGCCGTAGAAGTTCTTGCTGTAGGTGCCGGCGCAGGTACCTGCGGCGCGGGGATCGCAGATTTCCTCATTCCAATCGGTGGTCAAAGAGCGATAGACCGTGCCGCCGGGCTCGCCGTAGAAGAAGGTGCCGGCGGGTTTGTTATTGGTGGAATCGCCATCGCGGAAGCGGTCGGGGAAGACCTGGTAAACAACGGCGTCCTTGATCCAATCGGGGGTCTGGAAGGCGGCATCGTATACGGTGAGTTGGTAGGAGTAGTCGTTGGTTTCGTCAAACGCCTCGCCCCAGCCCATGGTGCGGGCGGCATCATCCTCGTAGTAATCGGTGTCGGTGCCGTCGATGGCAATGAAGCGGTACCAGTAGACGGTGGGATCAGCGCTGGCGGGGACGGTGGCTTCCCACCATTCGTAAGTGCCGTCATCCAGCACCAGGGCCATATTCAATGTGGTCTGAGTATTGGTGCGGTCATTGTAGAGGCGAATCTGGGCGGCGGTCAGATCGCCGCTGGCAGCGCGCAGGCGCAGCGTGACGGGGGTACCGGTAGTCACCGGGCCGCCGGGGTTGCGGTAGAGGGTGTCGCGGCTGTTGTGACCGAGGTCGCCCCACCAGATATTATTATCATGGGATGCATGCGGTGGTTCTGCCGGGAGTGGATATTCGGTCGAGTTGCTGATGATCGAGGTAGTGGCCCAGTCTGAGGCATTCCAGTCTTCGGCCGGGTCATTAATGGTATCCTGGGCCGGGTCGGCCCCCCCACCAGTACCCCAGACTTCCATCCAAATGGTGTCTGGGTTTCCCAGATCGGCCTTATCCACCTGCCATTCGATGACAGATGGCGTGCCAGCCGTCAGACCGGCGCTCAAAACCGAAGCCGTGCCATCCCAGGCGCTGCCGTTCCAGCTAAAGGTTTGGATATCCTCAACGCCGTAAGGGGCACTATCCACATAGGTATAGAAAGCATATTCGGGCTTATGGGGATTACTGGCAATGACGTTTCGGCCCCAGGCGTCTGTGATGGCACCGTTGGCATCATTGGTGGTGTCGATATAAATGGCGTACTTGCCCCAATTGGTGGCGGCGATATCAGCGTTGATGGTGTAGGCAAAGTAATACGAGCTGGCATCTTCAGTAACATAAAGATCGAGGAGATCCATCACAGCATTACCGTTGCCATCTCCAGCCGAATCGCTGGCACGGGGAGCGCCGTAAGCGGCATCTACCAGGCCATCAACGCTGACCACAGGGGTAGAGACAGACAAGACCGCAGTGGTAGACCAATCGGCGGCGTTCCAGTCGTTGGCAGGGAAATTCAGGGTATCCTGGGCGTTATCTGATCCGCCACCGCCCGTATCCCAAACTTCCACCCAGATCTGGCTCGGATTGCCAAGCTTGGATTTGGCCACGGACCACTCAATGATTGAAGTGGCGCCAGCGCCAAAGGCAACAGCATCCAGGGTTTGGGCGGTACCCCAATCCCAGGCGCTGCCGGTCCATTGCACAACGTTCGAATCTGCCGCATCGTAGGGTGCGGCATCCAGCCAACTGTAGATGCCATATTCGGGTTTGTGCGGATCACTCACCGTGACCGCCCGGCCCCAGGCGTCACTTGTTGCGCCATTGGCATCGTTGGTTGTATCAATATAAATTGCGTATTTGCCCCAGTTATTGGCTGAGAGATCGGTATTGACCTCAAAGGCAAAATAGAAGTAGGTGCTATCTTGAGTGACCCAGAGATTGGTCAGATCCATGGGGCCATTGCCGTTGCCGTCACCGGCGGGGTCTGAAGCAATGACTGGGCCATAAGAAGCATCAACCACACCGTCTACAATGGGTGTGGCATTCAGGCCAGATTCGTTTGGTTGAGCCGCCTGCACGGGGATGCCCGGCAAGCCGGTAAGCGACAAGAGCATGGCTATCAAGACAGCCAGGCGCAGGACAAAGATTTTACGATTCATGATTTTGCTCCTTGGGAAAACCAGGTGGATTCATAAACAACTGATTTTATTTTATCAGTTTTTAAGGTGATATCCAAACCGGTGCAGGGCTATAATTATTGGTATGGACAACTTTTTATTACGACCCTTGAAACCGGAAGATGATTTTGCGGCACTGGTTGA
>DAOQTN010000575.1:0-2151 GCA_035340555.1 Anaerolineaceae bacterium
GCTTAAAAAACGCGAAAAAACAACCGCTCCAAAAACAATTGTCCCAAAAACAATCGCCCAAAAAACGGCCGCCGAAAAAAAAAACGGCCAGAAGACCTCGAGTGAGGATCTGGCCGGTGCCCAATCGGCGGAGGTACTGTAAGATTTATTTTATGACGCCCAGTTTGCGGCCGACCTTGCTGAACGCAGCCAAGCCGGTATCCAGGTCGGAGCGGTCGTGACTGGCTGAAATCATCACGCGAATGCGGGCCTTGCCGCGGGGAACAGTGGGGAAGCCCAAAGACATGGCAAAAACACCTTCCTCAAATAATTCCCGGCTGAACTGCTGTGCCAGGGGGGCCTCACCCAGCATCACCGGTGTGATGGGTGTAGTACTGCCCCCCGTATCAAAGCCCAGAGTTTTCATCTCAGCCTTGAAGTAGCGGGCATTTTCCCATAGCCGGTCCACCAGTTCTGTGGAGCCTTCCAGCAGGTCAATGGCCGCCAAGCTGGCCGCCACATCGGGCGGTGTTACTGCCGAGGAGAACAGGAATGGTCGGCCGCGCTGCCGCAGCCATTCAATGATGGCTGCATTGCCGGCCACAACACCACCAACCGTGCCGAATGCTTTTGACAGGGTTCCAACTTCCACATCCACCTTGCCATGCAGATGGAAGTGATCCACGATCCCCCGGCCGCCGCGCCCCAACACGCCTTCACCGTGGGCATCATCCACCATCAGTAGAATATCGTGGGCATTGGAGATTTCACAGATTTTATCCAGCGGCGCCACATCGCCATCCATGCTGAAGACACCGTCGGTGATGATCAATCCCCGCCGATAGGTGCCTTGAGCTTCCTTGATGACACGGTCGAGATCGGCAGGATCGGCATGGGCATAGCGGATGATTTTAGCGCCCGAGAGCCGGCTGCCATCAATGATGCTGGCGTGGTTCAACTCATCGGAGAAGATCACATCTTCCTTGCCCACCAGAGCCGGGATCGTGGCAAGGTTGGCGGTAAAACCGCTCTGGAAGGTGATGGCGGCTTCGACGCCCTTGAAAGCCGCCAGGCGGCGTTCCAATTCCAGGTGGATATCCATCGTACCGGCAATGGAGCGCACCGCGCCAGGACCAATGCCATACTTTTCCAAAATGTCACGGGCCGCCGCCACCATTTTGGGATGGTTGGCCAGCCCCAGATAGTTATTGGAGCAGAAGTTCAACACACGCTTGCCATCCACCACCAGCCAGGCGCCTTGCGGCGAGCCGATGGTGCGAATGCGGTTATACAACCCCGCCTCCTTGAGGGCGGAAAGCTCCTGATTAATCCAATCCAGACGGTTTGACATAGGAAGACCTCTTGACTGAGTTTAAGTGATTGGGATTTGCCAGACAGCAATCATTATAATCCGGCTGGGCGGTTTTGGGGTACTGATAAAAGGGTGATAAGTTTCCCGTTTCGAGCGCCGGCAGCCGCCCTCGAATTTTGAAGACCTCAATAAAGATCATCCAGGTGCAGGCTCTGAGACGTGATAAAATCTTAAATCAAATTTCAAAAACCTGATGTCAACGATTACCCCTCTTGATGAAGCCCTTGCTGAACTGTGTGAAGTACAGTTCGCCACCATCGGTTATCGCAAACCGGTGGGATACTTTCGCAGTTGTCTGGCACAACAGACCAACGGTGAGTTAATGCTGTTTGTGGCCCATGCACCGGGGCGGTATCTTGGACATGTTAAGCTCGTCTGGTTGCCAGATTATCCGCCATTTCAAGCCGGTGGCATCCCAGAGATTCAAGACCTTAACGTGCTGCCGGATTACCGCCGGCAGGGAATTGGCACTGCATTGATTACTGTCTGCGAAGTCCTGGCGGCGACCCGCACCGATACAATCGGCATTGGCGTTGGGTTGCACCCTGGCTACAATGCCGCCCAGCGTTTGTATCCCCGACTGGGTTATCTATTGGATGGCAACGGCGTACATTATCACGACCAACCCGTTAAAGAGCACGCCAGCTACTGCTTTGATGACGATCTGGTGATCTACTTCACCAAGCGGCTCAGGTAGGGACCCCGGTCAGGCAAAGCAAAATCCGGCGCAGCGCGCCGGATTTGTGGGGGTGTGGGCGGTATAGGACTCGAACCTACGGCCTTCGCGATGTCAACGCGAT
>DAOQTN010000576.1:0-2151 GCA_035340555.1 Anaerolineaceae bacterium
TGGAACCCCGGATTGCTGCGCAGTTGTGTGCCGTGCTGAACAATGCGTCCGTACCGCACTTGAAATGCAAAGCGAGCTCGGCAACCTGACAATGAACTGGCCGCAGCGGGTCCGTATGCGAGTGGGGATCCATACCGGCCCGGTACTGCTGGGGCTGGTTGGTACGACCAACGAGTTTACCGCCACCGGTGATGCCGTCAACCTGACCAGCCGGTTGCAAAATGCTGCTCCCATTGGCGGGGTGATCATCTCCCATGATACCTATCGGCAGATACGCGGAATTTTTGATGTCCAACCCCAGGAACTCATCACTCTTAAAGGCAAGAGTGAACCCGTGCAAACCTACATTGTGCAGCGGGCAAAACCGCGTTCGTTCCGGATGGCAACACGCGGCATTGAGGGCATACAAACGCCAATGATTGGCCGGGAGTCCGAATTGAACGCGCTGCAACAGGCCTTTGAAGCCACAACCCAACGGTCACAGGCCCAATTAATCAGCATTGTCGGTGACGCGGGTATTGGCAAGAGCCGCCTGCTTTATGAATTTGAATCCTGGTTGGATGATCTGCCCGAGCCAGTCTATCTATTTCAAGGACGGGCCACACCGGAAATGCAATCCATACCATATGGCATTCTCCGAAACATGTTCAGTAACCGGTTTGACATTCTCGAAAGCGATCATCCCGCCACCGTGCGCGCAAAATTTGAATCTGGCATGGCTGGCAGTCTGCAGTCTGATCAAACCGCCCTGGTGGGACAGTTGGTTGGGTTTGATTTCTCAGCCACCGAAAGTGTGCAAAACCTGTTGGGCAGCCCGTCCTTTGCCCGGTTGGCACAGGCCTATTTGGTGACTTATTTTCGCACCCTGACCAGTGCGGGGGTACTGTCTTTATTCATGGAGGATATTCACTGGGCTGACTCCTCTTCACTACAATTTCTGGAGAACCTGGTTGAGAACCTGCCAGACCAACGCGTGATCATCATGTGTCTGACTCGTCCAATTCTGTTTGAACGTCAGGAAAACTGGGGGCAAAACGCCGCCACTTTGCGCATAGATTTGCAGCCGTTGTCACCGAAAGAGAGCCGGTGTCTGGTGGCTGCCATTTTGCATAAAGTGGAAAAACTTCCAGAACCGCTGCGGGAATTGATAGTACAAAATGCGGAGGGAAATCCCTTTTATGTTGAAGAGCTCATCAAAACGTTTATTGAGAGTGGTGTTATTTTGCCGGGTCAGGAGCGCTGGCAGGTGCAGTCAGATCAGCTGCAGCAAGTTCATGTGCCAGCTACACTAATGGAATTATTACAGGCCCGTCTGGATGGTCTACCCCGGACCGAGCGCGAGTTGCTGCAGCGGGCTGCGGTGGTGGGACAAACCTTCTGGGATGCAACCCTGGATGCCATGCATGCCCCTGGTGAGACCGTGCCATCAATCCAACCCCTGCTGAAAAAGCTGGAATGGCGCGAGTTGATTTTCCGACAGAAACGCTCAAGTTTCGCCGGAGCAAAAGAAAACACGTTTAAACACAGTATGTTACGTGAAGCCTCTTATGAATCAGTACTGCTCAAACTACGGCGGATTTACCACCGCCAGGTGGCAGAATGGATTGAAGATCATAGTGGTGGTCGTTTGTTGGAGCATGCGGCATTGATTGCCGGTCATTATGAACAAGCCGGTGAACGAACCCAGGCCTCCAGCTGGTTGCGGCGATTGGGTGATCATGCCCTGAGTACCGGAGCAGTACCTGAAAGTATTGCTGCTTTTGAGCACGCTTTGGTATTGTTGCCAGATAACATGCTGAACGAACAGGCTGAATTGCAAATCCGGTTGGGCAACGCGCTGGAACGAACCGGCGATTATGAACCTGCCGCCGAATACTTGCAGCAGGCTCTGGCATACGGTCAAAAATTACAAGCTGATGGTTTAATTATCGAAGCCAGGCTTGGGTTGGGTCGGGTGTTCATGCGCCAAGGGGACTATGAACAATCCATTCAATACAATCAGGCCGCACTGCTGCAAACCAAAAATCCCGCGTTGCGGGCTCAGGCTGAGCGAGTTCTGGGCATCATCGCCTATTACCAGGCCGAGTACCCGCAAGCCATTGAACGAATTTCCACCGCCCTCGACCTTGAACAAAAAGCGGGTAATCGCGC
>DAOQTN010000577.1:0-2141 GCA_035340555.1 Anaerolineaceae bacterium
TGACCGACTGCACGGTGGAAAATAGTATTGCCAGTCAAAGTTCGCAGCCTGGCAATTATTCGGCGAATGGGGGTGGGGTGTATATCGCCTCCAGCACATCCGTGACGCTGACCCACAACCTGATTCAGAATAATATTGCCGCCACAGTCGCCGGGGATTACGCGGGGCTTGGCGGTGGCATTTTGATCTTCTATTCCAACAGCTTGCTGGAGGACAACACCATCACAGGCAATATTGCCACCACACTTTCAGCCGGGCAGGGCGGCGGACTGAATGTGTTTGGCGGCACGGCGGTGTTAAACAACAATACTATTACATTCAACACAGCCAGCCAGAGCCAGGCAGATTCCTACAGCGCAGGCGAGGGCGGCGGTATTTTTGCCGGGTACCCTGTGACCATGACGGGTAATCTGATTGCCGACAACACCGCCGGCTATTCTCATGGAAATGGTGGCGGCCTGTATCTGATGGGCGCGGCGATTTTGACCAATAACCAGATCGTGCGTAACACCGGCGCAGACCCCGCCAGTGAACATCAGACCAGCTATGGCGGTGGACTTTATCTTTTCGATGGGGATTCTGCTCTGATAACCGGTAACCTGTTTGAGAATAACCTTGCTGGTGAGCGCGGCGGCGCCATCTATCTGGATGAAGGCTCCCCGACATTTAGCGAAAATATCATCCGGGGCAATCACGCCTCAATTAAGGGATACGGCCTGGGGGGCGGGCTGTACCTTGATGAGGCCCCGGCGCATCTGTCTAACAATCAGATCATCGAGAATATTGCCATGGATGAGAATGTCGGCTCGGCGGGTCTCAGTGGCTTTGGCGGTGGTTTATATCTGGATAACAGCAGTGCCAGCTTGACCGGCAACCTGATTTCCGGCAACCGGGGCAGCGTCGCCACGATTTATGGCGAAGGACGCGGCGGTGGGGTGTACATCCTGGGCGGTTCCCCCCAATTGACCACCAATCAGATTACTGACAACCTGGCCGCCAACGCCTATTATGACACCGGTTTTGGCGGCGGGGTGTACCTTGAAAGCTCCGGCGCCACATTGACCCGCAACCTGATCGATGGAAACACCGCCAGTTCCATTGATAATGGCTACGGCGGCGGCATCTACACCAGGGGATGGCACGGGGCAGCCCCGGTTTTGGATGGTAATGTCATCACAAACAACACAGCCAGTTTTCACTCATTGGTCAACGATGGTTTTGGCGGCGGGGTTGCCGTCTATCGTTTCGGTGAGACCGTCCCAGTCATCCTGCGCAACAACGTCATTGCCAATAACGATGCCGACGATTTTGGCAGCGGGCTGTGGGTCGGCGGTAATTATGAAACCCAGCCGGTGGGCGTGCTGCTTGAGCATAACACCTTTGCAAATAATCAAAACGGTGATGCCGCCATCTCACTTCAATATGCCCTGACCCTGCAAATGACCAACAATATCATCTCTGGCCACAACCTGGGCGTGTTTGCCATGGAAGATGGTACGGTTACCATGGACGGCACACTCTGGCATCAAAATACGGCCGATACCGGCGGCGCTGGCACCATCACCCACACCAACGATCTGACCGGCGATCCACTCTATGCCGATGCTGCCAACTTCAATTACCACCTGACGTCCGGATCGGCTGCCCGAGATGCCGCTCTTGCATCCAGCATTGTATCTGATCTGGATGGACAGGCCCGCCCCAATCCCGATACCAACCTGCCAGACCTGGGCGCTGATGAGTTTTACGTCACGCCGCCTTCTGCCGTGACCATCTCCGGGCCCGGCACGGCTTATCTGGGACTGCCGGCTACCTTTACCGCTCAAACCAGCCCGGCCGATGCCACGCTCCCTCTGACTTATACCTGGCAGGCCACTGGACAGGACCCGGTGACCCACCCCAGCGGTCTGGTGGATACCGTCCAGTTCACTTGGACAGAACCCGGTGAGCAGCAAATCACCGTCATTGTCACCAGCGCCTATGGCGGGCCGGTTACCACAACCCTCATCGTGCTGGTGCAGGTGGCTGTGATTAAAAAAGTATACCTCCCGCTCGTTGTGCGTTGAAGCCGGGCTGTGTAAGCCATTAAACCTTTCCCCATCCATTCTGGAGGGCTGTCACCATCAGGGGGCGACAGCCCT
>DAOQTN010000578.1:0-2137 GCA_035340555.1 Anaerolineaceae bacterium
GTCACTACCATTTTACCGAGAAGGATCTTTTTGTCTATCTGTCAAGCTTTATTGAAAAAGCCATAGTAGAATTGGGGGCATGTCCCCATCCACCCCTGCCCACCTGACCCGCGGTTATATCGCCGCAGTTTTTGCCGCAGTGTTCCTATCAGCCACAGCCATCTTCATCCGGCATCTCACGCTTGTCTACCACCTGCCGGCGCTGGTATTGGCCTTCTGGCGGGATGTATTTGTGGTGGTGACCATTGCGCCTGTCCTGGCCTTGTCTCGCCCGCACCTGCTGCGGGTTCCCCCAAAACAGATCCCCTATCTGGTGGTATACGGACTGGTGCTGGCGCTCTTCAATTCCATGTGGACACTCTCGGTGGCACTGAACGGGGCAGCAGCCGCCACCGTGTTGGCTTACTGCTCCACTGGTTTTACCGCATTACTGGGCTGGCTGCTGTTAAAAGAACAGCTGAATTGGGGCAAATTGCTGGCCGTGGCGTTGACGTTGGGTGGCTGCGTCCTTGTATCAGGAGCCATCACCCGAGAAGCCTGGGCCATCAATCTGGGGGGGATTTTGGCCGGGGTGCTTTCAGGACTCTGCTACGCCGGGTACAGTCTGATGGGTCGCTCGGCGGCGCAGAACGGCCTCAACCCATGGAGTACCCTCCTCTACACCTTCGGGTTTGCAACCGTTTTCTTGCTGCTTGTCAATTTGATTCCCAATGGGGTAATCCCCGGTGCCGCCAGCCTCCCGGCAGATCTCCTCTGGCTGGGGGACGCCTGGGCTGGATGGGGGGTGCTCTTCCTCCTGGCGGCCATCCCCACGGTGGGCGGATTTGGCCTTTACAATATAAGCCTGACCCATCTGGCATCCAGCGTCACCAATTTGATCGTCAGCACTGAACCCGTGTTCACCGCCATCACTGCATACCTGCTGCTGGATGAGCGGCTGACTGGCATCCAGATTGCTGGCAGCCTGTTGATTTTGGGGGCGGTGGTCTTTTTGCGCATTTATGAGGGTCGGATAAAATAAGGCCGGTCTGTCGGTCAAGGGCGTAAAACTGTCTGGCGGGCCGGTTGACAGAACGCCCGGGCTGGGGTATCCTTGAGCCTGCGTCCGGGCGGGACCGGCGCGGCAGAAACTTCTAAACCCCGTCAGGTCCGGAAGGAAGCAGCGGTAAGGAGGCCCTTCTGGGTGCCGCCGGCAACCCCGCCCGGGCGCATTTTTTATCTGCAGGAAAACCCATGGAAACACCTCCAATTTGTGATTACGAAGGCTCTGATTATCAGACTTCATTTTGGGATGCGGGCGGACGTGCCTACGAAGATGCGGCCGAGGCGATTGCCCTGCGCCGCCTGCTGCCACCCGGAGGCCGGCGGCTGCTGGAATTGGGCGCCGGTGCCGGCCGGAACACCCCGCGTTATACCGGTTTTGAGCAGATCACACTGCTCGATTATTCGCTGACGCAGTTACAGCAGGCCCGCACCCGGCTGGGCGATTCCCCAAGTTATCGCTATGTTGCCGCGGACGTCTATCACCTGCCTTTTGTTCCAGGACTGTTTGATGGAGCTACGATGATCCGCACCTTGCACCATATGACGGATGCCCGCCGGGCGCTCGAAGGGGTCAGGCGCGTGCTGCAAACCAATGCCATCTTCATTCTCGAATTTGCCAATAAGCAAAACCTCAAGGCGATTGTCCGCTACCTGTTCCGCCGCCAGAAATGGAATCCCTTCAGCCCGGAACCGGTGGAATTTGCCGCCCTGAATTTTGACTTCCATCCAGCCACAGTGCGCACCTGGCTGCAGGTCAGCGGTTTTGCCGTCCAGCGCCAGCTCACGGTTTCACATTTTCGCATGGGACTGCTGAAACGCATCTTCCCCGCCAATTTTCTGGCCCGGTTGGACGGCTTGGCCCAACTCACCGGTGATGCCTGGCAACTTTCACCCAGTGTTTTCGTCCGCACCCAAGCCGTGGGGGACACACCACCGGCCGAAGCCGGTAATTTTTTCCGCTGCCCGGCCTGTGGTCACGCCCCCTTGCCCGATACCTCTCCCGAAATCATTTGCCCGGCGTGTAACTGGCACTACCCGGTGGTGGATGGGATTTACGATTTTAGATTACAATAACAACAAAGGGGTTATCCCC
>DAOQTN010000579.1:0-2136 GCA_035340555.1 Anaerolineaceae bacterium
GGCAAATGTTTGCCAGTGCAATTCTCATTGGTGGACTGCTGATCTTGTTCATCCGGCGGCCACAGGAATGGGGGCTGGGTGTTGGATTTATGGGGTTGATGCTGGCGGGTGTGATGGCGCACCTGCTGATTGAAACTGAGGCGGGCAATTTTGCCGGGTTTGTGCGGCTGGCGCAGTTATGCACATATCCACTGCTGCCGGGACTGGTGCGGCGTTTATCACCAGATACAGAGGCGGCCGCCGAACCCGTGTGCAGCGAGGATACCATTCAGCCGCAACGCCGTAGTCAGACGGACCCAAGAATCATCCAGGCCTGGCTGGATCTATCGAATCAGACTGAGCCGCTGAAAGTTGGCGAACTGCTGGCTGAAGCCATCTCTCGGACGATGGTGGCGGACCTGGCGTTTATCTCATCGGTGCCAGACCCCTTTGGGCAGGTTAATTTTATCTGCGGATACGATTTGATCCGCGAGGAAGCGCTGCCAGGGTTTTCCCTGCCGCAAAACCGGATTCCGCTGCTGGCCTCCAGTATTCAGCGCAATAAGCCATTAAAGCTGTCGCCGCAAGGCAACCCGCCGCAGGACCTGAAGGCTATCTGCGAGGCGGTGAATGTACGCGACCCGGGGCATGTGCTGGTGATACCGCTCCAGCACGGCAATCAGGTGGTGGGGAGCGTGATGATTATGTCGCCATATTCCAATTACGGCTGGAGCATGGAAGATCAGGCCAACTTGCAGGCTAACAGCGGGCGCATGGCGGCAGTTTTGAACCGGGCACTGGAACAGAATGCGCTCGGCGCCAGCGGCGAAAACTCGCAGCAGGTGCTGGAAGCTGCGCGAACGCAAATTCTGGCTCTGGAGCAGCAGGTGCAGGTGCTGCGGAGCAGCGCCGAGACCAACCCGGAGGTTGAATCACTGCTGGCGCTGCGCGCCGAAGCACAGGAGACCATCCGGCGGCTGGATGCTGAGAATGAGAGCCTGCGTACCGCGCTGGAAGATGCGGCCCATGCCGTGCGGCCTACCTCCGAGGTTGAGCAGCAGTTAGAATCTGAACTGCGGATGACATTGGAAGAAATGGCCCGGCTGCAGAATGGCATGGCGCAAGCCAATATGAAGATCATGGATCTGGAAAAAGAACTGAATGCAGGCGGTGGGATTACCGGGCAGGAACGTGACGCGATTTCGGGCAGTATTCACGAACTGCGGCAGCCGCTTTCATCGATTTTGGGGTACACCGAGTTACTTTTGGGCGAGTCGATTGGCATTTTGGGAACGCAGCAGAAGAAGTTCCTGGAACGCACCAAGCACGCCTCTGAACAAATGCGGCAGTTATTGGATCAACTGATGGGGATCGTTAACCGACAGGGCGAGCTCTCGGAGCTGACGCCTGAAGCGATTGACCTGGCTGCCGTAATTGACCAGACGATCAGCGATACAAGCGCCCAACTGCGGGAAAAGAACTTGACTCTGCGCGTGGGTATGCCCGAAGTGCTGCCCAGGATTTTTGCTGACCGCGAAGCACTGCAGCAAATCATGGGGCACTTGCTGCAAAATGCAGGGAGCGCATCGCCACAAGAAGGGATTATCCGGCTCAATATTCAGATCAACCAGGATATTGATGAAACAACCTATCTGTTGATTCAGGTTACCGACAGCGGTGGGGGCATTCCGCCAGAGGATTTGCCGCGGATTTTTGCCCGCCAGGCCAGTGCTGATGGCAGTGAAACGACCATCGCTGGTATTGGCGAAAACACCGCGGGGCTGGCAATTGCCAAAGCGCTGGTTGAGGCGCACGGCGGGCGCATCTGGGTTGAGAGCGAAATTGGACAAAGTTCGACCTTCAGCGTGCTGCTGCCGATTGAAAAACCCCGGCAGATTGGAAGATTTCTAGGCGAATGAAATCGCTGAAGTCTATCCTGGGTGGTTTGGCATCGGCGCTGATCACAGGGTTGATTGCCCTGGGAGCGCTGACGCTTTCAATCACCGAGGGGAATATGTGGCTGCCAGCGCCAACCGAAGCCGGACCGGCCGCTGCAACAGCCACGCCGGGTGAGACGCTGGCAATTGAAACGCTGTCCGCCAACCCAACCCAGGCAGGAGAGACGCAGATTTTGCCAACCCCCACGCTGCCTTTGAC
>DAOQTN010000580.1:0-2121 GCA_035340555.1 Anaerolineaceae bacterium
GAAATCATTCTGGTCACCTATCAAGTCGGTGGAGATGAGATCTCAAATCCGCAGGAAGAATCGGTGTCAGATGACCTGATTGCCCTGCAGCAGGATACCGAGACACAGCAGGACGTCTGGGATTATTTCATTAACTTTATGCCTGCCGAACAGCGGGAGCGGGTTTCAGAGTACATCGTCTTCACCGATGGCCCAGGTAATGTTTTGGCTGCCGTGGACCAGCTCAGCGTCACCCCAGATGCCTGGTCGCTGGAGATTGATATTGCCGATACAGACGACAAGGCCGAACTGACCTATACCCTGCTCCATGAATACGGCCATATCATGACCCTGAACAATACCCAGCTGGCCACCACCGGCGGCAGCTGCACCACCTATCAATCTGACGAGGACTGCACTACCGAAGGCTCTTACCTCAATCAGTTCTACCAGGCCTTCTGGACCGATATCTACTTTGAATGGGAAGCCGCCTATGCAGACGACACCCTGGATGCTTTCTACGAACAGTATTCCGATCGATTCCTGACGGACTATGCTGCCACCGAGCCGGATGAAGATATCGCCGAATCCTGGCTGTATTTCATCATCTCCGAGCCGCCCGCCGGCGATACCTTGGCCGATGAGAAGATCCTCTTCTTTTATGACTTCCCTGAACTGGTCGGCCTGCGAGACGAGATCCGCAATAATCTGTGCCTGTACCTCATGGATGCAGAGTAGCCGTCAGTATATTGCCGGCTAATTAAATCGGCGCAAAGGGCGGTTGGCATAACCCTTTGCGCCGATGTTTTGGGTGGGGAAAACTACCCGCACCTATTATGGCGCAGGGGTGGGCGTGGTCATCTGTCCGGTTGACCAGTCGTAGAACTGGTAACGGGCCGAAAAAGTTTCAATATTTTCAATCCTGATGGTTAGAAAATCCCGGCCTTCCCCGCTTTCAATAACGACCCAATCCCCGGCTACTTCCAGCAGTGTGGCCAGTGTTTGCGTTTTGATGGCAAAAATCTGTACGCCGGAATTTTTTACTTTCAGGGGGGCCTGATCAATTTCACACCTGGCATAGGCCAGATAATCCCCATCGGGTGACCAGGTCAGATTGCCGGTCCTGTATTTACCGACTTCAATCTCGACGGTTTCACCAGTTCTTAAATCCAGAATCCTGGGCTGGTCGAGATTATTGGTGTATGCAATCCAGCGGCTGTTTGGCGAAATGGCAACCTCATAACTGCCCGGCACGTCTGTTTCAGGCAGGATGGTGGCGACTGTGCCGGAATCCAGGTTGATTTGGTAAAGGCCATTGACAGTAGGATAGTAAAAGCAAACTCCCCCACCATCATAGGACTTGTATGCCGTGAAATACAGATAGACTTCATCACCCGTCCAATGGATCGGGCGTAAGCCCCCCATCCCGCCATGGTCTTGCACCAATTCGGCGAACTGCAAAACCCACCGCTGTCCATCTCGATTCACAATATCTAAAGTCTGCTCATGTTGATAGCCGCATGAGATAGCCATCCAATTTCCGCCCGGTGAAAAGGAAGGTTCCATAACCGATGAATTTCCCGAACCTTCACAGGTCGCCGGAAAACTGGCTCTCTGGGTCGCCAAAGCGGCCGCCGTTTGCCGGGTCTGGATTGCGGCGATATCTGGCGTGCTGGTTGGGGTTGGTGGGTAGGTGGGCGGGTGGCGGAACTGCGGCGAGGGCGTGGCTCTGGGCTGCAGCGTTGCAGGCAGACGAGTGGAGGTGAGGGTAATTGGTGTAGGTGCAGCGTTGCAGGCTGCCAGCGCCAGGCAGAGCAAAAATACCAACAGCATCAATCGAAATCCGGGATATTTAGACATGCTTGGATCCATCATTTGGGGGGAGAGAATAAAAACAACAGGCTTGAAACACACCCCATTGTTGATTATATCGCTTTAATCAAAACTCTGGCGGGGTGCCTGCCGGGTCACACTGGCACAATATGACCCGCGGCACATGCGCCACCGGGAGCAGTTGGTTATACTCAAACTGGAGTAGTTCCACCTGCCCGCATTCTTTTCCAACGAGGTTAAAGATGGCCCTTAGTGGTACTGTTGATAAGACCACCCTGCCCGCCATGTCGGAGCTTAAAACCCGGCTGG
>DAOQTN010000581.1:0-2115 GCA_035340555.1 Anaerolineaceae bacterium
TGCAGACCGGAGGTTTACCGGCTGCAATGACCGGCCCAACTGGCATGCCGGGCCTGGACCGGGCGGACCGGTTCCCCGCCCCCCAAAACACCGCACGGCACAACTCCCGCACAAACCCATCACCGTCGATTGCCAATGCTGATCAATCCCCATTAACAGGAAAGGAGAATGCGGCTTGCCCCGTTCCATCGGGACGCTGGGCACCGCAGCAAAGTTTCTATGGAAAAATTCATCATCGAAGGTCAACACCCCCTGCACGGCGAGATGACCCCGGCGGGCAACAAGAATGCTGCCCTGCCACTGCTGGCCGCCTGCCTGCTGACCGACGAACCGGTGCTGTTGCACAATGTGCCGTCCATCGGGGATGTCAAGGCTATGCGCAATCTACTGGAAAGTCTGGGCGTCGGCATCACCACCATCAGCGATCACACCTGGCAGATCCATGCCCGCGAGGTGCGTCCGGCTGATCTGGATCCGGACATGTGCCGGAAAATTCGGGCTTCCATTTTACTGGCTGGCCCGATGACGGCGCGCTCCGGGGAACTGCAGCTGCCGCCGCCCGGGGGGGATGTGATTGGCCGGCGCCGGGTGGACACCCACCTGCTGGCCCTACGAAAACTGGGGGCGGATGTCCATTATGACCGCACCTTCCACTTTCATGCCCAGGGTGGTTTGCGCGGCGCCGACATGCTGCTGGACGAAGCCAGCGTGACCGGGACGGAAAACGCCATCATGGCCGCGGCCCTGGCACGGGGGGAATCGGTCATCCGCAATGCCGCCTCGGAACCGCACGTCCAGGAACTCTGCCATTTTCTCAACCAACTGGGGGCCAGGATCGAGGACATTGGCTCCAACACCCTGCATATCACCGGTGTCCCCCGGTTACATGGGGGAGAATTCACCATCGGCCCGGATTACCTGGAAGTGGTCAGCTTCATTGGGGCAGCCGCGGTGACCCACGGCAGCATCCGCATCCGCAACGCCGGTCCCCAGTATCTGGATATGATCCATCTGGTCTTCGGCCGGCTGGGTGTCACCTGGAACACTGAAGGCCCGGACATTATCGTCCCGGCGGACCAGGAATTTGTGATTGAACCCGACCTGGGCGGTGCCATCCCGGAAATCAGCGTCATGCCCTGGCCGGCCTTCCCCACCGATCTGATGAGCATCGCCCTGGTGGTGGCCACCCAGTCGACTGGAACCATCCTGTTCCATGACTGGATGTACCCCAGCCGCATGTTCTTCATCGACAAGCTGGTGGGGATGGGCGCCCATATTGTCCTGTGCGATCCCCATCGGGCCATTGTGCAAGGTCCCAGTCCGCTGGCCGGCGAGAAAATGGAAAGTCCGGACATTCGGGCCGGGATGTCCCTGGTCCTGGCCGCACTGTCGGCCCGGGGGACCTCCGTCATCCGCAATATCGGCCAGATCGACCGGGGTTATGAACGGGTGGACGAAAAGCTGGCTGCGCTGGGCGCGGTGATCGAACGGGTGAACGACTGAGCCGACCGCCCACCTTGCCGGTGTGCGCCGCCAGGCCGCCAGGTTGCCAGTTTGCCGGCGTGCCCGCCCTCAAAACAACAAACCGCAAAAACAACAAACCGCAAAACGACAAACCGGGCAAGGCCAGTGGCCTGCCCGGTATTGATTTCACAAAGGCCGTGGGCCTCAGGCGGGTTGGGGCCCGTTGTTGGCGTTGGCGGCAAATTCCAGGAACTGATTGACAACATCCCGCAGCGCGGCTTCCGGCATTGCCCCCACCTGGGTGTGGACCACCTTGCCGCCCAACACAAACAGCATCGTGGGAATGCCCTGGACGCCAAAGCGGGTGGCCCATTCAGGATTTTCATCAGTATTCACCTTGGCAATCACAAGTTTGCCTTCAAATTCCTTGGCAAACCGATCCAGAATCGGTCCCACCATGCGGCAGGGCCCGCACCAGGGAGCCCAGAAGTCAACAATAGCCGGCAGGGCGGACTTTAAGACCTTGGCTTCAAATTCAGCATCCGTCACATGAATGGGTTCAGTCATTATCCAATCTCCTCATTAGCATTTGAATTCAGATAGAATAGATGCGCCGGTGATGGAAAAGTTACATCCGGCGATAATCCACAA
>DAOQTN010000582.1:0-2108 GCA_035340555.1 Anaerolineaceae bacterium
ATGGCCCTCGGGCTGTCGGCCGGACTGATTCACCCCATCCGTCAGCTCACCCGGGCCGCCGGGGCCATGTCGGCAGGTGATCTCTCCCAACGGGTTGCCATTCGGGGGCGGGATGAAATGGCCGATCTGGGTCGGACGTTTAATCAAATGGCCAATTCCCTGCAGCAATCTGAAGAGCGGCGCCGGTCGATGACGGCCGACATTGCTCACGAACTGCGCACCCCGTTGGCGGTGCAGCGGGCACAAATTGAAGCCCTCCTGGATGGGGTGAATTCCCTGACCCCGGAAAACCTGAATGCCATTCTGGCCCAGAATGACCTGTTGACCCGCTTGGTGGGGGACTTGCGCATCTTGGCTCTGGCTGAAGCGGGCGAACTACCGGTCGAACGCGTTCCGGTGGATTTGCCCCCTTTGGTGGAGCGGGTGGTTCATCGTTTCACACCGGCGGCGGCTGAACGGGGCATTCAGCTGATGGTTAAGCCCACCGCGGGGGTCCAGGTTTGGGGTGATCCCGGGCGCATTGAGCAAATTTTGGGCAATTTGATCAGCAATGCCCTGCGCTACACACCCGAGTCTGGGCAGATCCAGGTCTCAACTTCCCTGGCGGGACAGTTGAGGGTTTTGGATAGCGGTCCCGGCATTCCGCCGGAAGCCTTGCCGCATATCTTTGAACGGTTTTATCGGGCGGAACGATCGCGCAGCCGTGAGGCCGGTGGATCTGGATTGGGACTGGCCATTGCGCGCCAGCTGGCCCGGGCCATGGGAGGGGATGTCACGGCAGCCAACCACCCCACCGGCGGCGCTGAATTTTTGGTTGAGTTGCCAATTTGCAAAAAAACGGCTGGGACAACGGATTGATTGGAAACGTTGAGGCGTTGCTGTGCGGGTGGTAAAACCTTTGTGAAGGCTACCCCAAGACAACCTCGAGACAGAGATAGTCTGCTGGATGTCTGTTGGAAAGTGGTTGGAATGCTGCTGAAAGTCTGCTGATGGTCTACTGAAAGTCTGCTGATGGTCTGCTGATGGTCTGCTGATGGTCTGCTGATGGTCTGCTGATGGTCTGCCAGGGTGGGACAATTTTTTTGTTCGGTCCTGGTTGTCTTTTTCCAAATTTGACGGTACAATAGAACATCTGGCCAATCCCTGGTAGACAGGCATCATCAAACTGGCATCATCAAACTGGTATCATAAGGCAGGTATCCTATGGAGTTTCGTTTACAGGCCCCCTATCAGCCCACCGGCGATCAACCGGAGGCCATTACCCAACTGGTGCGGAATATCCAGCAGGGCAGCCGCAACCAGGTTCTGTTGGGTGCCACTGGTACCGGCAAGACATTTACGATTGCCAACATCATCCAGCAGCTGCAAATGCCGGCGCTGATCATGGCGCACAATAAGACGCTGGCGGCCCAGCTCTATGCGGAATTCGCCGATTTCTTCCCGGATAATGCCGTTTCCTATTTCGTATCCTATTACGATTACTACCAGCCTGAGGCTTATGTGCCCCAGCGGGATCTTTATATCGAGAAGGAGACGGACATCAATGAGGAGATTGATCGGCTGCGGTTGGCTGCCACGGCCTCCCTGATGTCCCGCCGCGATGTCATTATTGTGGCCTCGGTTTCCTGCATCTACGGCCTGGGCAACCCCGAAGCTTACGGTCATGGGGCCATCCGACTGCAGCAAAACGCCATTTATCGTCGCAATGCCCTGCTGCGGCAGTTGATTGAGGGACAGTATCAACGCAATGATTTTGACTTTCATGCGGGCACATTCCGGGTGCGGGGCGACACCCTGGAGGTCTTCCCGGCCTATGAGGAACGCCAGGCCTACCGGGTGACATTCTTTGGGGATGAGGTTGAACGCATCATGGCGGTGAATCCATTGACCGGTGAAGTGCTGTCCGAGCCGGGTGAGATCACCATCTTTCCCGCCAAGCATTACATTGCCCAGGAGGATCGCCTGAAAGCGTCCATCAGCAATATTGAACAGGAACTGGAGGACCGGTTGACGTATTTCAAGCAGGAGGGCAAATTGCTTGAGGCCCAGCGGCTCGAGCAACGCTGCCGGTATGATCTTGAAATGCTGCGCGAGGTGGGCTACTGTTC
>DAOQTN010000583.1:0-2086 GCA_035340555.1 Anaerolineaceae bacterium
GTTGAAAATGCGAGCAGCGATGCAACCGTGGAGATCGCCCAAAGCTGGCAGGCACACCTGCCGCAGATGCGTTTACTCTGCTTGGAGCAGCCGGGCAAAGGTAACGCTGTCCGCAAGGGGATGCTGGCTGCAAATGGTGCTTACCGCTTTATGGCGGATACGGATTTTTCCATGCCCATTGAGGAAATCAACCGTTTTTTCCCTTACTTAGAAGCTGGCGCAGATATCGCCATTGGCTCGCGCGAAGCTCCCGGTGCGAAGCGCATCGGTGAACCTTATCAACGGCACCTCGTAGGGCGGGTGTTCAACACCCTGGTGCGCTGGCTGGTCCTGCCTGGCGTGCAGGATACCCAATGCGGATTCAAATGCTTCACCGCAGCGGCGGCGGAAACAGTCTTTTCCAAACAGACCCTAGCTGGCTGGAGCTTTGACGTGGAGATCTTGGTAATTGCCCGGGAACTTGGCTTGAAGGTCCAAGAAGTGCCGATAACTTGGGTTTATGGCGCTGGCAGCCGTGTGAACGTGCTGCGCGATTCCTTGCGCATGACGCGCGATTTGCTCTATATTCGGCGCCAAGCCCGCCGAGGAGTTTACCATGCGGATCAAGTTTGACTGTTCGACTCTGCCGGCGGCGCCAAACCTGGAGTTTGAACAGGCGTTGTGGCGCCAGGGCTTCCTGCACGTAGTCGGGTTGGATGAGGCAGGACGCGGTGCTCTGGCGGGACCTGTGTATGCCGCCGCTGTTATTCTTCCAGTAGGAAGCGATGGTTTAGTAGAGGCACTGGCGGGAGTGCGCGATTCCAAGCAGCTCACTCCCCAGCAGCGTGAACGCCTGGCTCCGATTATTCAAGCGCGGGTGCTCGCTTGGAGTGTGGGTTGGGCAGACGTGGCAGAGATCGACCCGCTAGGCATTGCCCCAGCCAGCCGGCTGGCTTTTTGCCGCGCGCTGGAAGGTTTGCGGATGCCAGCCGAGCACCTCCTGCTGGATTATTTCCGCTTACCCGAGGTGGAGCTGGCACAAACAGCTCTGGTGAAGGGCGACCAGCGTTCGCTATCGATTGCTTGCGCCTCGATCTTGGCCAAGACTGCTCGGGATGCCCACATGCGAGAGGAGGAAGTGAAATTCCCGGGTTATGGTTTTGCACAGAATAAGGGTTACGGTACAGCGAAGCATCGGGCGGCATTGGACGCGCTTGGCCCGTGTCCGCTGCACCGGAGGAGCTTTCATTTGATTAAGGAAGCCAATGGGAGTTAATAATGGGCTGAATTTAAGCAATTCTTTAAGCAGATTTAGCACTGCTAGCCAAAAAATTGCAGTGAAAATGATAAAATTAGTTGGTAGTAATAGTATTAACTTCAACAATCAGTTCAGTGTGAGCGTTTTATTACAATGATGAAATTAAGCACAAATATTCAAAATTTATAGGAACTAATAGCGCAAAGGTATTCCTTTAGCGCTTTTTGTTAAACTATTGTGATGTAATAGAACATATTTAATACTGGAGGAAAAACATGAAAATAAAGTTAAACTTTTTGAATCTCTTAATTGCTTTGGCTGTGACCGCCGGCCCACTCGGGATGATATCCTCAGAGGTGGCGGCAAATAGCACTGCCCAGCCTCTACCCTTTAGTCAGGATTGGAGCGATATCGGATTGATATCGACTAATGATGACTGGTCAGGAGTCCTTGGTATCATGGGGTACCGCGGTGATGATTTAACTTCGACAACTGGTACCGATCCCCAAACTATACAACAGCCGGATGATCCTGGAGTTGTAGATGTAAATGCTAATCAAACTAATCCTAATACATTCACAACAGGCGGAGTAACTGAATTTGAGCTTACTGACCCTGTGGTAGCTCTCGCAGGCTCAGGTACAGCTGATGCGCCTTATCTTCTGATTTTGATCAATACCACCGGAATGACCACTATTCAGGTCAGCTATGACCTGCGGGATTTGGAAACGGGAGCAGACAACGCTGTTCAGCAGGTCGCGCTGCATTACCGAGTAGGCAATAGTGGAAACTTCACTAATATTCCCGCTGCTTATGTCGCTGACGCAACAATTGGCAATGCGACTATGA
>DAOQTN010000584.1:0-2077 GCA_035340555.1 Anaerolineaceae bacterium
TGACCCCATCGAATGACCCCATCGAATGACCCCATCGAATGACCCCATCGAATGATCCCATCGAATGATCCCATCGAATGATCCCATCGAGTGACCCCATCCCATGATCATAATCACCTTGGCCTTTCTTCTGATCCCCATCGGTGCATTGGCGCTTTTTTGGCGCTGTGCCTTGAAGCGAAATTGGCGCTCCATCCGGCTGTTGGCTTTTATGGTTGGTTTGACCTTATGGTTCATGACTTTAATCCTCTGGATCACAACCGGCACTTCCGAGTACTGGATTTTTGGCGTGGGTACGGCCTGCTCCGTGTTAGTCGGGCTGGTTGTATGGAGTTTGCCGCTCACTGCCCCGGAAATGGTCTCCCGGTTGGGTTTTGAGCGGGACCAGGGCCGTGAACAGGGTGAAGTGGTGATGAAGGTGCCGGCCGGAAAAAAGCGCCTGTTGGCGTCAATATTGATCTTTGGCTATCTGGTGATGGGCTATCTGGTCATCGTTTATTGCCTGGATCCCAAAACATTCCTGTCGGATCTGTCAAACCAGTGGTGGATCATTCCAGTGGCCTTTTTCGTTGCCGTGGTGCGCTATATTTTCGCAGCTGGAGATGTTCAAGGCAAAACATAAACCACCCTGGGTCAACGCACCGAAACGATCAGGATTGCCCCTGTGACCCTGACACCCGCCCGCCCGGAGTGATTTCCTTGTAAAATAATTAGAGCCGGAGCCGGGTCAAAACGCTGAAACAACCGGCAAAAAAACGGTTGTCCTGGCCGTTGTTTGGAAAAATAACCGCCGTTTACCCCTCCAGACCATCTGGTCCCAATCACGTGTCTGAACCAACTTTTAGAAAGGACTTTAATATGAACCCCCTGACGCCCCCCCTGGTATCCGGCGGTGTGCCCGTTCTGGGTCACGCACTGGAAATGATGCGCAGCCGCGAAACCCTTTTCCGGCGCGGCTTTGCCGAACACGGGAATATTTTCACCATCAAACTTGGACCGCAGTACGCGGCTGTGGTCAGCGGAGCTGAATACAATAAAATCGTTTATACCCAGACCGACCGCAGCCTTAATATGCAGGATGCGTATACGTTTCTCAAGGCCTCAATTGGCGAAGTGCTGTTTACCGCCAACAAGGAGACCTACTACAACCAGCGCCCGGTCCTGCAGGAAGTCTTCCGGCGCGAGCGCATGACCCAATATGTTCAGGCGATGAACATTGAGGTGCAGCGCTGGCTGGACAGCCTGGGCACAAGCGGCGAAATGGACCTGACCGCCGAGATGCTGCGCCTGACGCAGTTTGTGGCCGGACGGGCTTTGATCGGCCCCGATTACGAGCGCGAATTGGGCCCCGGCTTCTGGGCGATGTACGGCGATATCAGCCGCTCCCTGGACCCCCTGCTGCCGCCCCACTGGCCGCTGCCCAAATTCAAGCGCCGCGACCGGGCTAAAGCCGCCATCCGCCAGGTGTTTCAGGGGGTCATCGGGGCCCGCCGCCAGCACCCTGAGCGTTATGACGACCTGATCACCACCCTGCTGCAAACACCCCTCAAAGACGGCAGCACCATGGACGATCCGACCATTGTCAGCATCTTCACCGGCCTGCTCTTTGCCGGGCATGAAACCACTGCCGGACAGGCCGCCTGGCTGATCACCTTGCTGCTGCAGCATCCTGAAACTTTGAGCCGGGCTCAGGCGGAGATTGCCGCCGTGCTGACCCCGGGCGCAGCGCTGGATCAGGAGACCATCAACCGGCTGGAATACCTTGCCTGGGCCATCGACGAGACCACCCGGATCCGCCCTTCAGCGGATTTACAGATGCGCACCGTGGAAGAGCCGTTGACCATGGGCGACTATCAACTGCCGCGGGGTTGGCGGGTGATTGTCAATGCCGCCAATTCGCATTTCCTGTCGGATGTCTTTACGGACCCACAGCGCTTTGATCCGCTGCGCTGGTCGCCAGAGCGGGGCGAGGGCAAGAACCCATTTGCCATCGTGGGCTTTGGCGGTGGGATGCACAAGTGCACCGGGATGAACTTCGCCAAGAACGAAATGACCATGATTGCGGCCCTGCTTTTCC
>DAOQTN010000585.1:0-2077 GCA_035340555.1 Anaerolineaceae bacterium
CTGCTCTTTGACCCGCCGGCGGCCTTCGGTAGCCAGCTCTAAATATTCGCACACCTCATCTTTGGTGAAACCGCCATCTGGGTGCAGCAGCTTGAGCAGCCCGGCGACGGTGCGCTTGATGGCAGTGGCATCCCGGCCCTCGACATGCGCGCCGAAGCGGAAGTAACGCTCGGCAATATCGAACAAGTTCTGCTTGCGCTGAAAGCGAAAAGCCTCAGCAATGTAATCGGTAACAAAGCCATAATGCCGGGTCAGCAGCTCCTTGGAGGTTTTAGGGATTTCCCAGCCGGGTAGATAAAAATGCAGGCGATCCATCAAAGCCAGGTCAAAGGTCTGCGGGAGAGGCTGGAACAAATCGGTGGCGCTGTTCTGCACCAGGGTCTCCACCGACTGGTTCAGGTTGCCCACAAAGACGAACGAGGCATCCGCCATCACCTGGGTCACGCCGCGGCTGAAGCGCCCGTTGGCCATGTAATCCTTCATGATCTGGAAGGTGTCGGGGTCATTGACCTTCATCCCGCCTACTTCATCAAAAGCCACTACATCCCAATAGCCCACCAGGCCAACCACCCGGCGGGCGTTATTGTAGAACAGGTTGGCTGAGCTGGCCTTGCCGCCGGAGATCAAGATGCCGTAGGGAGACATCTCGCTGTAGGCATACGATTTGCCCGTACCGCGCTGCCCCAGCTCGATGAAGTTGTAATTCTTTTCCACGAAGGGGATCAGGCGCGTGATCGTCAGCAGCTTCTGGCGCAAGTCCAGGCGCTCTGCCTCCAGGCCCAGCGTGCGGATCAGGGCATCCAGCCATTCGTCCCGGCTGAAGGCGCGGCGTCCGTCCACGTATTCATCCATATCAAAGCGAGCCAGTTGGATCGGGCGCAGGTCGGCCACGTGGAATGGATGGTCGCGCTTGCCTTCTTCGGGCGGCTGGAATTCCAGCTCCACCTGGGCCCAGATGCCGCCTTCCAGCAGTCGGTCGTAGCGGCGGTAATATTCTTCGGCGATATGGATGAAACTGTAGCCGAAATTATCCATCGCTGCCCAGTATTTGTTTTCGCTGGGCAGGTAACGCACCTCGATGCGGTCAATAAAGCGGTGCCGGCCCTGCTGCTCAACAATCGAGCGGGCCTTGTTGGCCTCATCGTGACGGAAGTAGTTGGCGGTCAGCGTGTCTTTGACCGCTGCAATGCCCGTGCCGATCTCCATCGGGTCATCTGAAGCGCAGTACTTCCCCAACAGGTATTCCAACACATAGGATGGCACGTTGGCCCCGCCTTTGATCTGGTGCAGCAGATCCTTGCGGACCACTTTGCCGCCAAAGGTCTGGTTCAGCTTGGTGTCGAGGGGATCTTTTTCCATAGCTTCTTCTCAGTCCAACATGCCGTTCTGCAAGGTCAGGCGCGCCCACACTACGGGGGCGTCTGGGTTGGTGACGCGCACTTCAACGAATGGCCCACGGAAGTCGCGCTCCAACAGCAGCGGCACGGGGGTTTCTTGCCCGGCTTGCAGGATGATCTCATGCGTGATCTCGTCGCGGGCATCGCATTCGGCCGGCTCGCCAACCTTGTTCGCATTGGCGCCAGGGCCATCGAAAGCTTCCACCCGCACCCGCATCTGCGGGGTGAGCAGTGAATTATAGAATACTTTCAGGCCAATGGCTGAGCTGGTGAACGATTTCTTCGCGTAACGGATCTCGAACACATTACCCGTGCTGCCCAGGTCACTTGGGCGGGGGGCCGCTTTCAAGACAATCACCGGGATGACCGCTTCCTGCAGGCTCAAGCCGCCGTGCAGGTAGCCGGAACCGTCGCCGTACACTCCCAGCCCATCCGGCATGGCCAGGTCGGCGATATCGCCCTGGATGCCCAGGCGGCGCGCATCAAATAATCGCGTCCCAGGGCCTTCACGCACCTGCTGGCCGAGGCGCACCCGGCGTTTGCTCAATGCCCATTCTCCGGCAGGCGGCTGGGACAGCACATCGCCCGGCAGGATCTCGGGCAGCAGCAGGTGACCGTGGTCGGCGGCAATGATCAGCCGCCCAAAGCCCAGGCGCACCAACTGGTTGGCTGCGGCTTTT
>DAOQTN010000586.1:0-2045 GCA_035340555.1 Anaerolineaceae bacterium
TTTTCCGTGACGACAAAATTCTGCTGGTCAAAGAACGTGTGGATGGCGGCTGGACACTCCCCGGCGGTTGGATTGACGTGGGCGAGCCCCCCAGTCTGGCTGCCGAACGCGAGGTCTGGGAAGAATCGGGTTACCGCGTGCGTGCCACCCGCTTGCTGGCCCTGTTTGATCGCAACCGCCACGGCCACCCGGCCTACATCTTTCACATCTATAAACTGTTCATCGCCTGCGACCTGCTCGGCGGCGAGCCATCAACCAGTATTGAAACCGATGGCGCTGAATTTTTTGCCGAAGATGCCCTGCCGCCGCTTTCGGTCCCACGCACCTCAGCAGATGAGCTGACCGCCATGTTCCGGCATCATCGCCAGCCCGGGCTGCCAACGGATTTCGATTAATTCGCCTGACGGCGGTTTACCGGTTAAAATAGGGGGATATGAAAACAAAACCACTTTTTGCTTTTATTCTGGGCCTGATCCTGCTGACCGGCTGCCTCACGCCGGTCGGCAGTCAGCTCACGCCGGCGGTCACCTCCACCCAATCCCCGGAACTCACCCGTCCTCCGGCAAAAACCCCCACTCCCAAAGTATCCCCCACCCCCACCCCGGCCTGGCTTGTCCCCGATCAAAAGCTCAATGGCGTCACTGTAACCTTCTGGCACCCCTGGACGGGCGATACAGCGGTTGCGGTCGATAAACTGGTTGCCGAATTTAACCGCACGAATGAGAAGGGGATCACCGTTCAAAGCATGGCCCTGGGCAGTGCGGGCCTCCTCTCAGAGCAAATCCCCACCGCCCTCTCCACCGGCATGCTGCCCGACGTGGTTGTAGCCCCCATGGAAGATCTGCTGACCTGGCGGTCTCAGGGAGCAGCCCTGGTGGACCTGAACCCCTACCTGAACGATGCCGAATGGGGCCTCTCCCCCGAGCAGGTGGCCGAAATCCCGACCACCATTTGGGCGCAAGAAGCCGTAGATGGGCAGCGCCTGGGTCTGCCAGCGCAGCGGACCACCCAGGTTCTTTTCTATAACCAGACCTGGGCCCGTGAATTGGGTTTTAACGCGCCGCCGACTACCCCGACTGCCTTCAAAGAACAGGTCTGTGCCGCTGCCATTGCCCTCAATAATGACCGCTGGGCAGATAATAATGGCATGGGCGGCTGGGTCTGGGATGCGGATGCCGAAACCATCTGGACCTGGCTGGTGGCATTTGGCGCCAACCCGCTCCCAGCTTCTGCCGACCAACCCTACCGTTTTGATGTCCCGGAATCAGTCTCCGCCTTCACCTTCCTTAAATCTATGATAGATGAAGGCTGCGCCTGGAAGAGCCGCTACCCACTGCCTTACGAGCAGTTCGCCGGTCGTCAGGCTCTGATCTACGCCGGCAGCCTGACAGATATCGCCGCTCAGCAGCGCGTTCAGGAGCTTAAGAAAAGCACCGATACCTGGCTGGTCATTCCCTTCCCCTCACCATCGGGGCAGCCTGTGGCCGTGGTCAGCGGGCCAGCCTATGCCATCTTCCAAACCGCACCGGCAGAGCAGCTTGCCGCCTGGATTTTTGTCCGCTGGCTGACTGAGCCATCCCGACAGGCGGCTCTGGCCCAGGCATCCGGAGCCTACCCACTTAGCAGCACGGCCAGCCAGCTCATGTCAGCTTATGCAGATGACTTGCCTCAGTGGGAAATCACCCGGGATTGGTTGAATTGGGCCCAGCCCGCTCCCGGATTAGCCTCCTGGAGCACTGCCCGTCACATCCTTGAGGATGCCGCCTGGCAGGTTATTCAACCCACCATCACCCCCGACCAAATCCCTGCCGTCATGCAGGAACTGGATGCGATGATCTCCCAGTACGCACAATAAAGATAATGTGATAAAATATATCCACTTTATATCAGGAGAATCCCATGTCTGACCCCAAAACCTCTGCCCAACCCGCCTGTGTTGCCTGCCAGCGCACCAGCACCGAAATCCCTCTGCTGACCCTCACCTACCAGGGTACCGAATTTTACATCTGCCCCGAGCACCTGCCCATCCTCATCCACCACCCCCA
>DAOQTN010000587.1:0-2045 GCA_035340555.1 Anaerolineaceae bacterium
AGACAAGAGAACAAGCAGCAGGGCAAACAGGAGAACCGATCTTCGCATATTGGCCTCGTTTTGGATGTATAACCGAGCAATATCTGCCACAAGAGTGGAAACTTTGGGCAATTGTACCGCAGATTTTCGCAAATACCGTTTTTTACGCCCTGCCCGCCAGACCCCACAAGCCCCGTCCGTCAGCACACCCGAGCCGCCGTTCCCATGCCCTGCCGGCCGGCCCCACTCCTGGCCACCGCCAACACACCCGAGCAGCCGCTCCCACAGCCACATCATAATCCCAGTCCAAAGGGTCCCCCGAAACCCTCGATGGGCTCACCAATAGTATAATTGAACTTGGGTCGCAGGCATGTTCACATCCCGGTCGGGGACCAAACCACAATCAGGACAGCCCATCCGGGCCATCAATCGAGACGCCCATCCGGATCGTCAATCAGGACCGTCATGAACCAAAACCACCACACCTTTTGGAATAATTCCACCCCCGCGGCAGCCCTGGGGCGTTTGGGCTGGCCGGAGGGTCGGCGACGGAATGATGTCCCACGCCCCTTGACCGGTTCAACTGGAATGAGCGGGGGGTAAAATGATAAAACTGACCCCGCAGCAAAATGCGCTGACTCATCGTCCGCTGGACAGTAAATTGTTCCTGCAGGGCCCGGCCGGAACCGGCAAGTCCACGGTGGGGATCAACCGCATCCTGACGTTGCTGCAATGGCGGGTGCCAGCGGAGCAAATTCTTGTCCTGGTGCCGCAGCGAACCCTGGGTCTGGCTTACACCCAGGCCCTGCGCCAACCCGGGTTGCCGCCCGGTGGCCAGGTCACCGTGCTGACCCTGGGCGGGTTGGCCCAGCGCAGCTTGGGCTTGTTCTGGCCGCTGGTCGCCCGGGAAGCGGGGTTTGCCCGTCCAGACAAGGAGCCAATCTTCCTGACCCTCGAAACGGCCCAGTATTACATGGCCCGGATTGTGCGGCCATTGATCAACGAGGGCTATTTCGAGAGCATCACCATCGATCGCAACCGGCTCTACAGCCAGATTCTGGATAATCTCAGCAAGGCAGCCATCACCGGAATGGACTATCGCACCATCGGCGACCGGCTGCGTTCAGCCTGGATTGGTGATCCCGGACAGTTCAACATCTATGATCAGGCCCAGGAATGTGCCAACCGTTTCCGGCAGTTCTGCCTGGCCAATAATTTGCTGGATTTTTCACTGCAACTGGAGGTCTTCACCCGGCAGCTCTGGCCGGCCTTCATTGCGCGGGAGTATTTGAGTCGGAATTTCAGGCACATTATTTACGACAATATTGAAGAAGACTTCCCGGTCGCGCACGACATCATTTTACAATGGCTGCCGGCATTTGACTCCGGACTGCTCATCCATGACATCGGCGGCGGATATCGGGCATTTCTGGGTTCCGACCCTGAATCAGCGCAACGGTTAAGGACCGAATGCAGCGAAACAGTTGAACTCACCCAAAGCTGGATCACCCCCCGGGAGGTGACCGCCCTGGCCGATTACCTTGATGCCGGTTTGAGACGCCTGCCGGCCCAACCCCAGCCGGAAGCCCGCCAGGCATTCCGATTGGAACATTTCCGTTTTCAGCCGGAAATGGTTGATGGTGTCTGCAGTCAGACCGCACAGTTGATCACCGAACAAGGCCTGGCTCCGGGTGAGATAGTCATTCTGTCCGCTTACTTGAGTGATGCCCTGCGCTTTTCGCTGTTAAAGGGATTGCTTGATCGGGGTGTCCCCGTGCGTTCCCACCGGCCTTCACGTTCTTTGCGCGCAGAACCGGCAACAGCCTGCCTGCTGACATTGGCGATGCTGGCTCATCCGGAATGGGGGTTTGAGGTGACCAAATACGATGTGCGCAATGCCCTGCTGCAAGCCATCGATGGCCTGGATCTGGTGCGGGCCGATTTAATGGCCCAGATCCTCTACCTGCCCAAACAGCCGGAAACTCCCCTGGCCCCCTTTGAAAAAATTCGGCTGGACAAACAACAGCGGATCACTTTTACCGTTAAAGAACGATATGAAAGTTTGC
>DAOQTN010000588.1:0-2042 GCA_035340555.1 Anaerolineaceae bacterium
ACCTCCACGGCTCCATTCAAATTCAGACAGACCGTGATAAGATATGCATGCAAAATTTGCGTGTGCACGATTTTGCCAGTTCAACCACCCAAAGTTCTGATTTGAAAGGAAATGGATATGGAGCCAATTCGTGTTCTTCAGTGGGGTCTCGGTGCGATGGGCAGCGGAATGGCGCGCCTGATGCTCGAGAAATCCGGCTTAAAGATCGTTGCCGTGATCGACAGCCGCCCCGATTATGTCGGTAAAGACTTGGGCGATGTGCTCGGCGTCGGGAAAAAGCTGGGCGTCACCATCACCGACAAGCCGGCTGATGTTCTGAAGAAGGAAAATGTGGATGTTGCCGTGCTGGCGACCACCTCGTGGGTCAGCGAACAGATGGGTGACCTGCGCAAAGTCATCACCGCGGGCATCAACTGCATTTCCATTGCCGAAGAAATGGCCGACCCGTATGCGCAAAATCCCGAGCTTGCAGCTGAACTGGACCAACTTGCCCGCAAACATGGTGTCAGTGTGCTGGGAACCGGCGTCAATCCCGGTTTTGTGCTGGACCTGCTGGTGGTGCTGCTGAGCGGCGGCAATCATCACGTCGAGCGCATTGAAGCCTCCCGGATCAATGACTTGAGCCCCTACGGCCCCACCGTCATGAAAACTCAGGGCGTGGGCACCACCCCCGAAGCCTTCCGCGCCGGGGTTGCCGATGGCTCGATTGTCGGGCACGTGGGCTTCCCGGAATCCATCAACATGATCAGCGATGCCCTCGGCCTGGGCGTGGACCGCATCGAGCAGTCCCGCGAACCGATCATCAGCAAGGTGCGCCGGGAGACCCCCCACGTGGTGGTTGAACCCGGCATGGTCGCCGGCTGTGCCCATATCGGGGTGGGTTACCGCGGGGACAAGGAAGTCATCCGGCTGGTCCATCCCCAGCAGATTCATCCCCAACTCGAAAACCAGGATACCGGCGATTACATCAATATTTACGGCCTGCCGGAAATCCACATGGCCATCAAACCCGAAATTGCCGGCGGCAAGGCCACCATGGGCATCGCCGTCAACATGATCCCCCACGTTTTTGCCGCGACCCCCGGACTCAAGCGGATGATCGATCTGCCGGTCCCGGCCGCGTTGATGGGTGAGAGCGCCTACACCCGCCACATTTAAATTCTCCCAGCCAAATTCAGGCATCCATTCCGGGGAACCGTCTGCCTGTAATGCCCATCCCGAAAGCACACCCGGTTTTCGGGATGGGTGGTTTGCAGGGCAAGCCTCCGGCAAAGTGAGGTGAAAGATGAGCAAGATTGCCAAAGGCACCTGGGTCGAAATCGAGCAGGTCATCCTGACGCCGGAAGAGCGCGCCGCCAACCTGCCGGAAGATACCAAAAAGACCCCCTATGTGCTGCGCGTTTCAGGCTTTTTGACCGCTGAAGCGGAATTGGGGCAGCCGGCCCATATCCGCACCATCATTGGCCGGGAATTTACCGGGCTGCTGAAGACCGTCAATCCCAGCTACAGTCACAGCTTCGGCGAGACTGTTCCGGAACTCTTGACCATCGGCACGGAGCTGGAATCATGAGCCCCCAGGACAACTCCTACGCGGCCGTGATGGCCCGCAAAAATGAGATCATGAAGGCCTCATTGGGGATCGACTATGACGAATTCATCCAGAGCCCCATCGCCTTTGATTATGACCGGATGATGCGCGAGACCGGCTTCTCCCTGGAAGACATCGTGCGCATCCAGAGTGAAACCAAGGTGGGCAACACCCCCCTGTATGAACTGCGCCGGCTGACGGAAGCGGTGCGGCGCATCTCACCGCCAGGCAAGGGGGCGCGGATTTTATTAAAGGATGAAGCCGCCAATGCCTCCGGCAGCTTCAAGGCCCGCCGGGCTTCGATCAGCGCCTACCAGGCGGCCCTGAAGGGCTATGCCGGGATGATTGCCGCCACCAGCGGCAACTACGGTGCGGCAGTGGCCTCCCAGGCAGCCCAGCGCGGGTTGAAATGCATCATCGTCCAGGAAGTCTACGACAGCCGCGGCGTCGGCCA
>DAOQTN010000589.1:0-2040 GCA_035340555.1 Anaerolineaceae bacterium
GGCAACACCCGCTGGTGTGAGCAGCATTATACGTCAGTCTATTCAGGCTTGTCAAGACGGTTTGGGCGGATCTTTTAATCCGACTCAAAGCCGGGATGGTGCAGTGGACTGGGGGGCCGGCAAGGGGGCGGGGGATGGATTAAAGGCCTGCATCCGATGCTTCAACCCAGTCTAACGTCCGGGCAACTGCTTTTTTCCATCTGGCGTACTGGGCATTTCGCTGGGTTTCCTCGATACCCGGTTTCCACTCACGATCAATACCCCAGTTAATTCGCAGATCATCGACTGTTTTCCAATAACCCACTGCCAAGCCGGCTGCATATGCCGCTCCCAGAGCCGTGGTTTCGGCCACCCGCGGCCGAATGACCGGGACGTTAAGAATGTCCGCCTGAAACTGCATCAACAGGTCGTTGACCACCATGCCGCCATCCACTTTCAACGAGGAAAGCTTGACACCCGAGTCTTGCTCCATGGCATCGAGCACCTCCCGGGTTTGATACGCAGTTGCCTCCAACGCAGCCCGGGCAATGTGGCCGCGATTGATAAAGCGGGTAAGCCCGACGATGACCCCACGTGCATCAGAGCGCCAGTAAGGTGCATAAAGACCGGAGAAGGCCGGTACAATGTAAATTCCACCGTTGTCGGTCACTGTTCGAGCCAGCGGTTCAATATCCGCAGATTTTTCTATGATTTTCAGGTTATCGCGCAGCCACTGCACCAAGGCGCCTGCAATGGCAATAGAGCCCTCCAAGCAGTAGATGGCGGGATGGTTGCCAATCTTGTACCCTAAAGTTGTCAACAAGCCGTTCTGGCTGTAGATGGGCTGTTGACCGGTGTTGAGCAGCATAAAGCAGCCGGTACCATATGTGTTTTTGGCCTCTCCAGGATTGAAGCAGGTCTGTCCAAACAAGGCCGCCTGTTGATCCCCCAGATCGCCGGAAACCGGCACGCTGGGCAACACTCCAGAGGCATAATCATAGATGGCCGATGAGGGGCGGATTTCCGGCAGCATTTTACGGGGAATGCCCAATATCTGCAGCATCTCATCATCCCAGTCCAGCGTGTGCAGATTCATCAGCATAGTGCGGCTGGCATTGGTGACATCCGTTACATGGATGCCCCCGCGGGTGCCACCTGTCAGGTTCCAGATTAACCAGGTGTCCATGTTGCCAAAAATGGCGCGGCCGCTTTCCGCTGCCTGACGCAGGCCGGTGACATGGTCCAACAGCCATTTGATCTTGGGCCCCGAAAAATAGGTTGCCAATGGCAGCCCCACTTTGCCGCGAAACCGGTCCTGACCGCCCTCTGCAGCCAGCTGATTACAGATGGCGTCGGTGCGGGTATCCTGCCAGACAATCGCGTTATGGTAGGGCATGCCGGTTTGCCGATCCCAGACCACGGTGGTTTCCCGCTGATTGGTAATTCCAATGGCGGCAATGTTTTCCGCTGTCAACGCAGATTTACGCAGCGCGTTTTGCAACACTTCACCCGTCCGGAACCAAATTTCAAGTGGGTCATGTTCGACCCAGCCTGGTTTTGGATAGATCTGGGTGTGTTCTTGTTGATCCATCGCTACCACGTTGCCGGAATGGTCAAAAACCATGCAACGAGTGCTGGTTGTGCCCTGGTCAATTGCTGCAATAAATTTGGTCATGTTGGCTTCCTTTGCCTGGAGACTGCTCATGATGCTGCGGCATAATCATCCCATAATCGTTCAAACTGTTCATTTTGCATTATCAAGAGGTGTTGTTTTTGTGCTCGTCATTGCCCTCATTCTAGCACAGCTTTGAAAACAACGTCGAGCGCGGCGCGAAATTCAACGGGATCCGGGCGCGTCATCAGGTGCCGGCGCTGCTCAGTCGAGAGGCCAAAACTTTCCAAATAACGGGATGCATACTTGCGAAAAAGGACCAAGCCCGCGCCCGGACCGTAAAACGCCAGGCTGGCTGCGAGATGTTGTTCGATGAGCTCCCGAACTTGGGACGGAAGGACGTCTTGTCGGTCCCGCCGGGTGAAAATCCAGGGGTTGGTCACCGCGCC
>DAOQTN010000590.1:0-2040 GCA_035340555.1 Anaerolineaceae bacterium
TGCTCAGGCGCAGCGAATACCAGGTGGGCTGCCCCTGGATATTGGAAGGGAAGATGTTCTTCCCGGATACCGGTATGCCCATACGGAAAAACGCGCGGAGTAGAATATTATTTGCCGTGGCACTACCCGAGCCGTTGATTGTGCTAAAGGTGATGCAAAAATCATTGACAATCGGTTTCCGGGTTGGGCTGGCAGGTGCGGGGGTTTCTTCAGCCATAGCTCTCCTCAATAGGTGTACTTGAACAGTTGGTTGGTAATGTGATCCGGAGGCTACTCAAACTTTTGAGCGCCATCCGATTTTGAACGTTCGTAAATCAAATTCATGTGATCCATCAAGGCCTGATAACCGCTGGCAAAATCGCCGGCACAGATGGCCTCGACCATGCGGTGGTGGTATTCCCAGACGCGCTTGAGATACATGATGTCGGTGTAAACATTCAGTCCGATCGCTTCATACATATCCCAGTAGGCCTCCAGCAGGCCGGTGACAAAGGGATTGTTGAGACGGCGGTAAATAAGCAGGTGCAGATCGCGGTGCTCGGCATGGGGAATTTGGGGGGATGGGCGGTCCAGCCGGGCCTGGGCGCTTTGGACCAGCGCCCGGAGTTCGGCATGATCTTCCGGCTTCAGCAAGCTGACCGCGGCCATGTAATAGGACATTTCCAAGTGATTGCGCAAATCGGAAAAGGCGCGGAAGGATTTGGCGTCCAGCGCCACAGCATATCCCAGACTGGTCAGCACGGCAGGTTTAAAGTGGTAGGGCAGGCGCCGGATCCCAACCTTGGGACGGACTTCCACCACACCCAAAGTCCGGGCCACTTCCAGTTGCTCTCGCAGACTGGCAATGCTTAAACCAAGCTGCTGACTCAATTCAGCGAGCGGTGGCAGCCTGTCCCCTTCCTCCTCTGTCCGCTCTGTCAGGTATTTAAGAAAAGCTGATTGTTCCAGCACATTCCGCTCACGCAGCATGGCGAGCCGCCTCGTTTTAATTGATTAATCAGATTATTACGATGATTGCAGTATAGCATGCGGTGGCACCATTGTCAATCAGGATGAATGTCATGATTGCCCAAGCCCAACGGCCCACCCCCACCCCCACCCCCGGGCCAGGATCAGGAAATGTCCACCCCGTGTAGCCGGATGATCAGTTCCGGCAAACCGGCCAAGGGCGCGGCCGGTTCCGATAAACCGGCTAGGGGCGCAGCCGGTTCCGGTAAACCAGCCCGGCGCACAAAAACAACGAAAAGGGACAGGCTCCAGAGAACCTGTCCCCAATGTGTCCGGGCCAAAACCAGGAACCGGATCAGATGACGATGTTGACCAGCCGCCCCCGGACATAAACCACCTGACGGGGGGACTTGCCTTCCAGATGGCGCTGGATGGTCTCACTGGAGAGCGCCGCCGCCTTGGCGGCCTCCTCGGAGACATCCGCCGGCAGGGTGATGCGATCACGGACTTTTCCATTGACCTGGACCACCAGGGTGATCTCATCCTCTGCCGCAGCCGCCTCATCAAAAACCGGCCAGGGCTGGTTGTGAATGGAATAGGGCTTGCCCAACTGGGCCCACAATTCTTCAGAGATGTGGGGGCAAATGGGGGCCAGCATCTTCAGGTAGATCTCGACCGCCTCCTGCCAGGCCGGGCTGTTCCACAAGCCCAGCGCCTTGACCCGCAGCATTTCATTCATCAATTCCATCAGGGATGAGACGATGGTGTTAAATTCAAAGGCCTGATAGTCACGGGTCACCGAGCGCAGGGTCTGGTGCACTTTGCGGCGCAGCTGGCGCGCCGCCGCGGGATCCGCGGCAGCCGTGGCGGCCGTTTCGGTCACTGCCGTCCAAACCCGGCGCAGCCAGCGGGAGGTGCCTTCGATGCCGCCGCTCGACCAGGGCCCCCCCATCTCCCAACGGCAAAAGAACATCAGGAAGGCCCGCACGGTATCCGCCCCGTAAGCGTTGACCAAATCATCCGGGGCAATCACGTTGCCGCGGCTTTTGGACATCTTCTCGCCATCTTCTCCCAGCACCATGCCCTGATTGC
>DAOQTN010000591.1:0-2037 GCA_035340555.1 Anaerolineaceae bacterium
CGTCAGTCTCTGAATTGATTGTACCGAAGGCGGTCGGTTTCGTCAAATCTTAATGATTTTTATGAGCAAAAATTTCAGCGCAGGATGGCAGGCAGGTTGACGACCCGGGCCAGGCCTTCAAAGGCGCCGGCATCACAGCCGACAAAATCGCGGTTGTAGCCGCGCTGATCTGTCGAGATCGTGAAGCCGTTGAAATCTGTGCACCCGGTGGGGTTGTTATTGCTGGCAGGGCTGCCGGGCAGCAGACCGTGCGTGGGGGTCAGTCCGCCCAGGTATGCCAGCGGCGTCAGCAGAGGATCGGTATTGGTCTGGTCGCCACCAGCGGTAAGATGACAGGTAGCATCGTCGGAAATGTTGTAGCCGGCCGTATTCCAGGTTCCGGTGCCATCGCAATTGGTCACGTAATCGCTGCCAAGAGCATCGGCAATGATGGAATTCTTCAGATAAAGCGTAGCACCAGAAACATTATGGAGGTTGGCAGCGTTATAATCAGCAGAATTGCGGGCAATGGTGACATTGGCAAGATATAAAACCGACTCATTACTCACGCCACCTGTTGTTCCCCCCGCCGTGTTGCCGCTGACCGTATCGTTGATCATCCGCATGGCGCCATAGTTGATGATGCCGCCGCCGGCAATTGTGGCATGGTTGCCGCTAATGGTCGAGTTTATCAGAACAAGAGGCGCTGTATCACTATTTGTATTAAAAATCCCGCCGCCGCGCGTGGCTGAATTATTGCGAATGATGGTTTGATTAACGGCGACATCGTCCGTTCGATTGAACAGCCCACCCCCCGAGGCCTGTGAACAGTTATCGGTGCCGGGCAGGCAAACTACCGAGTTGTTTTCAATGATGACCGAATCCAGGGTCAGGAAGGCGTCATCGTTATAGATTCCGGCGCCATAGGCAAAAGGATCGGTGGGAACTTCGGTGCGGCCGCCGGTAATCGTCAGGCTGCGCAGATCCACCCAGGCATTCGGGCGAAGATCAAAGACCCGATCCAGGGCGCTGGCATCAATGATGGTCAATCCTGGGCCGGCCCCCTCAATGATGATCTGGGCGTTGGTCTGGGTAATATCCAGGTCGCCAGTTTCATTGTCGTTCTCATTGCGCCCGGACAGCGTCAAGGTGTAATGCCCGGCAGGTAGATGGATATAGACTGCATCATCACCCAGATTCCAGTAATTTGCTTCGTCCAGGGCAGCGCGCAGTGTACACTGATCGTTGGGGGCGGCAAAATCAGCATCGCAAACACTGTTAATCCCAAAATCGTGGATGTCGCGCGTGTCGTTGACGTAAATATCCCAGGTGGTGCCCTGGGCAGAAACCGGCGCCGGGATTGGCGCCATCAGGGCAATCAAAACGATTGCCAGCAAAAGGGGTACAAGGTTGATTTTTTGCATGAAAATTCCTCCAGGAAAAATAAAACAACACGCTCGATTTTACTCCAATTATGGCGGGAACATCTGATTTCGATATCGGTTTAGCGTTCACTGCGGTATACTTGCAGCATGAGCCTGATCCGATGCCGCTTTGTGCTGTGCTTTTTAACCCGCGCCGACCAGGTGTTGATGCTGCTGCGCAACCGCCCACCCAACCAGGGGCTGTGGAACGGGGTTGGCGGGCATATTGAACCGGGGGAAGCGCCGCTGGCAGCCTGTCTGCGAGAAGTGCGCGAAGAGACGGGCTACGCCCTGCCAACAGTGCGCTTTGGCGGCGTGCTGACCTGGGAAGGGTTTGAGATTGAGCCCGGCGGGTTGGTGCTGTTCACGGCTGAGGCGCCAGCCGGGGAGCCAGTGGACTGCAGCGAAGGACTGTTGGCCTGGCAGCCGCAGGACTGGGCCTGCACGGCGCCCCAGGTGGTGGGCAATTTGCATGTGGTGCTGCCCTGCTTGCTGCGCGGCGAGCCGCCGCAGACCTATCACTTCCGGTATTCGGATGGGCAGATGCTGGGCTGGGCACAGGGCCCGGCGCCCGCCGATATGATGACGGTTGAAATCAAAGGAGCATAACCCCCATGGAAGACTTTACCTGGGC
>DAOQTN010000592.1:0-2034 GCA_035340555.1 Anaerolineaceae bacterium
AACAACACTTCATAGGTCAGCGTCCCGGAACGGGAGACCACCCCCACCCCGCCGGGGCGGATGATGTCACCAGGAATGATGCCGGCCTTGCATTCACCGGGTGTCAGAATCCCCGGACAGTTGGGGCCAATCAAGCGGACCCGGCGCTCCTCCAGGTAGCGGCGTACGCGCAGCATGTCCAGTACGGGGACCCCCTCTGTGATGCACACGATCAGGCTAATGCCGGCATCCGCAGCTTCATAAATGGCATCCGCGGCAAAGCGGGCCGGGACAAAAATGACGCTGGTATTGGCCTCGGTGACCTCCGCCGCCAACCGGACAGAATCAAACACCGGGACCTTGCCCCCCAACACCCATTCCCCGCCTTTGCCCGGGGTCACACCGGCCACAACATTGGTGCCGTAGAGGAACATCTGCTCGGTATGGAAGAGCCCCTCCCGGCCGGTGATCCCCTGGACGAGTAAACGGGTTTCTTTGTTGATCAGGATGCTCATGTCCGCACCTCCCCGGCCAGCGCCACCACCTTCTGGGCGGCTTCCACCAGTGTTTCTGCCGTGATCATATTGGCCTCAGCCAGGATGCGCCGACCTTCGGTCGCATTGGTCCCAACCAGGCGCACCACCATCGGGGTGCGGGGACGGGCTTTGCGGATGGCCTGCAATATTCCGTTGGCGACCTCATCACACCGGGTGATGCCTCCAAAAATATTGATCAGGATGGCCCGGACATTGACATCAGAGAGGATGATTTGGAAGGCGGCCGAGACCTTCTCGGCACTCGCCCCGCCGCCAATGTCCAGAAAATTGGCCGGCTGACCGCCGTAGAGCTTGATGATGTCCATCGTGGCCATCGCCAGTCCCGCGCCATTGACCATGCAGCCAATCTGACCATCCAGCTGGATGTAAGAAAGGCTGTTCTTGCGGGCTTCAGTTTCGGCTGCGGTTTCCTCATCCACGTCGCGCAGCGCGGCCAGCTCGGCATGGCGGTAGAGGGCATTGTCATCAAGGATCATCTTGCCGTCCAAGGCCAGCAAATGATGATCCCCGGTGATCACCAGGGGATTGATCTCCGCCAGGGTGGCATCATTTTCAAGATAGGCCCGCCAGAGTCCCGCCGAGATCTGGGTGAAACTGCGCCAGAGATCCTGCGGCAGATCAATCGCCACCGCCATGTCACGGGCTTGGTATTCCCGCAGCCCGATCAGGGGGTCAATGACGGTCTTGACGATTTTTTCCGGGGTGAGCCGGGCCACTTCTTCGATATCCACGCCCCCGGCAGCAGAGATCATCATCACCGGGCGGCGGATGCTGCGGTCATTGGTGATGCCCAGATAAATCTCCTTCTGGATGTTGACGGCTTCATCCAGCAGAACCCGGCGCACCGGCAGACCTTTGATTTTCATGGCCAGGATCTGGCGCGCCAGGTCGGAAGCCTCGTCCGGGGATTTTGCCAACCGGATGCCCCCCGCCTTGCCGCGGCCGCCCACCAGGACCTGGGCTTTGACCACAACCCGGCCGCCCAGTTCTGCGGTAATGTGCCGGGCCTCTTCCGCGGTATCCGCCACACTGCCGCGAGGGATGGGAATATCGTACCGGCTGAAGAGATGCTTGGATTGATATTCGTGAAGTTTCATGATTTTGGGCGCAGCAGCCACCGAACGGCTGCGGCCAGGTTGCCCATTTCCTTTTCTGAAAAAGAAAAGGACCCGGCGGTTCAAGCCGGGCCCTCTGAATGTACAAAGGGCTTAGCCCTTGAGGAACTCCTCCAATGCTTCCTTGCTGATGCGGTAGGCATTGCCAATTTTCTTGGCTTTGAGATCACCCGCGGTGATTGCCGCAACCACATCCTCTTCGGACACCCGCAAAATCTGGGCGGCTTCGGAAGGAGTCATGACGGAGGGAATGGCACCGGCAGCTGCGCCGGCAGCCGGTGCAGCACCGCCCGCGGGGGGTTGTGCCTGGGCTCCGGTCATGCCCTGCAGAGACTGGTTGATCACACCACCCAGACCAATGCCGGCGCCAATGCCGGCAGTCA
>DAOQTN010000593.1:0-2031 GCA_035340555.1 Anaerolineaceae bacterium
GCGGCCTGATAGAAATTGCTCAACGCCTGTCGCAGCACCCGGCCTATTACTATGCTCACGTCCCCACCTACCCGGGCGGCGCCATTGGCTTCCTGTATCTATCCGATACCCCCTGGCAGAACGGCCTGAACAAACCCTACCCGCCTGGCACAATGAATTACCTGAACCCGGCAGTGCATCAGGCCGCCTTTGCCCTGCCCGAATTTTTCCGCCGCCTGCTGGAGGATTAACCCCATGTCTCTGGACCTTACCACGCTTTTCCCGCACGAATCCTGCGTTTCACCCAAGCTGGAAGGCCGCGTGCGCCCGGATGGCAGCCGCGGGGTGTATGCCCTGCAGCCCATCGCCAAAGGCGAAATCTTGATGGTCTGGGGTGGCCGCATCATCTCTGCCGCCGAACTGGAAAAGCTGCCCCGCGAACTCAAGCAAATTGTAATGCAGGTTGAAGAAGACTATTACCTCTCTGGCCTTGAAGAAGCCATTGCCGATTGGGTCAATCACTCCTGCAATCCCAACGCTGGCCTCAGCGGTCAGATTGTCCTCCTGGCCATGCGCCCCATTGGTCCCGGCGAAGAAATCTGCTTCGACTATGCCATGTGCGATGGCAGCTGCTTTGATGAATTTGAATGTGACTGCGGCGCCCCCAACTGCCGCCGCACCATCACCGGTAACGATTGGCAGAATCCCGAACTCTGGGAGCGTTATGCTGGTTATTTCATGCCCTACCTTCAGCGCCGCATTGACCGCCTGAAGGCTGCCCAATCCTGATATAGACAGCAAAATGCCCTGGCCTGATTTGCCAGGGCATTTTATTTTTACTTTTCAAACCACCTGCCGGGTCGCCAGGGCGTCCCCAACAGAGGCAGTAAGAAGCGGTCCAGCCCCCACCAGCCAGCCACTTTCCAGGCCATAATCAGCAGAATTGCCGCCAGGAAGAGCACCGGGTTGGTGCTGGCAGTTCCGGCCAGCATAAAGTTGAAGTTCATCAGTCCGCCGAAGAAGGCCGCAATCCCGGTGAAGATGCCCAGCACCAGCGCAATGCCCACCAGCAGTTCGCCGACGGCCACAAACTTGGCAAACCAGACGTGCGAACCGCCGTCAATCAGCGCCTGCAAAAAGCTGCGGTACCAGTCAAACGCAATCAGCGGGCGGGCTGGCGCCTCAGGGACGGCCACCGCGCGCTGCCAGAAACCCAGCAGCGATTCGCCAGACATCCAGGCCGGGTTGCCCAGCTTGTCAATGCCGTGGGTAATCCAGTCATAACCCAGCCAGACGCGTAAAATGGCCCAGAGCCAGGCCCAGCGGGTATTTCCGAACAGCGCCGCAATCAGCGGCGGGTCGGTGATGGTATAGTTGCCCCGAGCCGGAGCTTTAGTTGATGCAGTCATATGTTCCTGTCCTTTTGTGATATACGGATAAAAATTATCTTATTATCTATATTATCACAATTACAAATGATATGCAAATATAACAAAGTGATTACAACAGCTAAAAATTGGCTATAATGATGGAAGTCTGTCACCAAAGCCCATAGGAGTTCAACACCATGAATCAAGAGACCGCCGCGCTTCACCAACCCACCCTGCGCGAGATGCTGGCGCTGGATGTACCCGTCGAAGTCAAACTTGCGCCCGGAGGTGCCTGGGCCGCGTTCCTGGTGCGCACCATGAACTGGAAAAATAACCGCTACGAGAATGTGTGTTATGTCCAGAACCTGGCCGCCGGCGGACAAACCTCTCCCCGCCGCTTAAATCGCAGCGGCAGCGTTCAGCAGATGGAATGGCTGAATGATGACACCCTGGCGCTCCTCAAGACCGGTAACGCTAACGGTCAGCCGGCTCAGGTCTGGCTGTACGAAGGACTGATTGGCGAAGGCTGGCAGGTCACCAGCCACAAGGAGGGCGTCAGCAGCTTTCGACCCTTTGCCGGCGGCCTGATCTTCCTTGCTGATGACCCCAGGCGGACGGAGAAGAAGAAGCGCACCGAGTGCTTTGGCCTGTATCAGCACTTTGAACAGGAAGACAGCGCCGC
>DAOQTN010000594.1:0-2030 GCA_035340555.1 Anaerolineaceae bacterium
CAATTGGAGGCAGCCGAGGAAGACGATATTGAAGAAGTTGCCCTGGAATCTGGTGAAGATGCCATTTTGACGGCCTCGCGTCTCTTTCGACCTTTGACGCCCCGCGAAAAAGAGCTGTTGGAAAATCTACATGCCTGGGCAAAAAAGACGGCTGCCCGCCCAGACAGCAAAATTCAGGAGCTGCTGCGCTGGCTCAATACCCATATCAAACCGAATGGCAATTGGTCAAATGAGCGGGTGGTGATTTTTACAGAATACCGGGCTACACTCAACGCCTTGATGAGCCTCCTGGCTGTGGCTGGTTTTACGGGGGATGGGCGTCTGATGACGCTCTATGGCGGAATGGATGATGATAAACGAGAGGCCGTAAAGGCCGCATTTCAAGCCCGACCAGAAGTTAGCCCGGTGCGCATTCTGCTGGCAACGGATGCCGCTTCTGAAGGCATTGACCTGCAAAATCATTGCTACCGCATCATTCATATGGAAATCCCCTGGAACCCCAACCGTTTAGAGCAGCGCAATGGTCGCCTGGATCGCCATGGGCAGACGCATGATGTTTTGGTACACCATTTTGTTACCAGGGGGTTTCGTGAACAGGATCTGAATGCCTGGGATGTTCGCGGGCAGGGGCTGGAAGCCGACCTTGAATTCCTGTTCCGCGCCGTGAAGAAGGTAGAACAGATCCGTGAAGATCTGGGTAAAGTGGGTCCAGTGATTGCGCAGCAGGTAGAAGAGGCGATGCTGGGCCGGCGCCGCCGGCTGGATACAACCCAGGCTGAACATGATAACGAACCTGTTCGCCGGATGTTAAAGTTTGAGCGCGATTTACGCGCTCAGATTGCCCGGCACATGGAACAACTTCAAGAAACCCGGCAGACGATGGATTTTTCTCCCGAAAACATCCAACACATCGTTGAAACTGCCCTGGAATTGGCGGGGCAGCGTACTTTGATTCCTGCCCGAGTAGCTGCCTTACCCGGACATGCCGACTCTGCCGGATTGATGGCCTATACTCTGCCGGCGCTGACGGGCAGTTGGGCTGCCAGTGCTGAAGGATTAGCTCACCCACATACCGGGCAAATTCGCCCCATTGTTTTTGATCATAATGTTGTGGATGGGCGAGACGACGTGGTTCTGGCGCACTTGAACCACCGGCTGGTTCAGATGTCTTTGCGGCTGCTGCGCGCTGAGGTTTGGTCGCCGGTTAGCCGAAAGGGTTTGCATCGGATCACAGCCCGCCTGGTTGCAGATACGGCGCTGTCTGACCCAGCTATAATTGCTTTTGCCCGGCTGGTGATAATTGGGGGGGATCAAAACCGATTGCACGAAGAGATTATTGCTGCCGGCGGTTATTTGAGAGAAGGCAAGCTGGTTCGGATGAATGTCGGACAGGTGACGGCGGCGCTTGGCGCTGCCACCGACCGGCAGCCCTCGTCAGAGATGCAGCAGCGCCTGCTGAGCCTTTATCCCCGGCTCATGGCTGTCATCTCGGCTGCGCTGGAAGCCCGCGCTAAAGACCGCATGGATGGTGTGCAGAAACTGCTGGCTGAGCGCGCGGAGTTTGAATCTACCAGCATTGAAAGTATCCTTACGGAGCTGGGTAATTCCATTCGCCGGGAACTGAATGAGCCCGAAGCCATACAGTTAGAATTATTCACCAGTGAAGAGAAAGATCAGCTCAACCGCAACCTGGATGCCCTGCGGCGCAGGCTGTCAGCTATTCCTGGTGAAATTGAGCAAGAAAAGAAGGTTATTTGTGAGCGGTATGCTAGCCCACAAACACGCATGTTCCCAGTTGCAGTTATGATGTTAATACCGGAGAAAAACCGATGAGAATTGACGACCAGATCTATTTCGCTCCTGGAGTTAGATTCCAAGACTTGGATTGGGATAATCCTTCCGCATTAATTGACGCGTTCAGACAACGCGTTCATGGGTTTTATTTGACGCCTGCGCAAGACCTCATTAGAGTAGCCCGGAATGATCCAGGTTTAAATCTATTACCTGGTTTCGCTTTTGGAAGTGGGGTT
>DAOQTN010000595.1:0-2029 GCA_035340555.1 Anaerolineaceae bacterium
GTTGCAGTAAACGACAGGCTGAACGGGGAATCGAAGTCGCGCACAAGCTCATCCCCAGCCGAGTTGTACGCCAGCAACTGCACGCCGTTGACATCATTGTCAAATAAGTTGACCTGAACGGTTTGCCCGCCAGTCACGAATGGAATCTGGTAGACATCGCCGGTACCCGCACCGCCATCGTGGGCACCAAACACGCGCACCGGCATAATATCCAGCACGCTTGCCTGGCTGTAGTAGTCGTTGGGTTCGATCTCGTAGGCTATGACGTAGGACGGAGATCGCAAGGTTATGGGCAGATAAAAGTGCCTCGGCCCGGTAAAGATCGGAAGCATCTCACCCATGACACCCCCGTTCAACCGATAGGATGGGCCGCTCAAGCGCCCGGCATCAGCCTGTCCAACCGCTCCGGCCAATTGGTATTCATCCCCGGTTGACACCAGCCCGCCACCGGTCGGACGCGCCAACAGGATTTCAATCAATTCTGTTACTTGCGCCCACGCCGGAGTCACAATCAGGCCGCTTCCCAACAATAACAACAAAACCAGCAATACTTGGGTGCTTTTTTTCATTGTTGCACCTCCTATTGACCCGTAATGAGCCAGGTGTTTCCGTCTGATACGATCTCAACCATTGACCATTGCGCCGAAAGGCTGTAGGTGGCCGCACCATCAATGTTCTGCGTACTACCATAAGGATCAATAGTGACTGTATTGGTGGTGTTTACCTTTTTGATCAGGTAGATACACCCTCGGCATTGTGCTGCATCGGGCAGGTTGATTGTCACATCGCCGCTTTGGGCGCTGACCTCGATGATGCGGTTATCTAGCGTGACATCGTAGCTAGCAAAGCCGGATACTGAATGGACGCGGAATTGCTCAGACGCGTTTGTTTGGGCGTAGTCGAATAGGCCTGAAAGATACTGATCAGTGGGATAGGCATACGCTCCTGTGACCTTGATGTTGCTGCCACCGTTGTTGTAAACTAGGATGCTGGTTGTCGTGGGATCGAAGGATTGGATATTCGAGAAACTCACTTGTGAGGCATTGCGTACCTCAAATACACCATTGGCGGCGGGAGCGTTGCTTCCGTAGACGGTCACATTGGATATGTTCACCCCCTGAATGGTGCTGCCCGCCACTTCAGAAACCAACACGGCAATGCTGAATGGAGTATCCATCGTAACATTGGCTATGTTGACGTACCCTGCCGTGTAACCGTTTGTGGCCTCGACCATCACCGGCCCGGTGTTTATGGCAACCACATTACTGATGTTGACGTATTGGGCATCGAGTGTACCCGCGGCGGCCTTGACAATCACAGCTGTCTGTATCATATCCTCCGCGTGCACATCGTTGATGTTGACGTATGACCCACGCACCGCAATACCGTGAGCCATCTGGTACGCTCGCACGTTGTCGATTTGCACATGACTGCCACCCTGGATGCGTATGCCGTGCTGACTGGTTGCGTCTACATCACCCAGAATCGTGACATTGCTGATACGCTGATCCAACCGGTGTTGCTCACTGGCAACTGTGCTGCCGGTATCAATCCCATTCACCGTTGAGAGTGAATGCACATCGACACCCAGGTTGGATACGCTCGATCCATAGGAGTCGGCCATGTTGATATAGCCCTGGATAATCGTACCGCCCACCAGCGACCCACTAACCGAGTCGAATTCACCCGCCCCACTGCCGATGATGTGGATATTGTCTTGGGCTAGTCCTATGCTGCCGCTATATGTACCAGGCATGACCAGGATTGTTGTCCCTTCCGGCGCAGCGGCTACAGCATCCACCAGGCTGGTGTAGTGCCCCTTACCACCGGCATCCACGATAATCAGGTTCGTCAAGCCGAAATTGATCTGGGTACCATTGAGCGCCAGTCCAACGCCTGCCGTGTAGGTGGTGTCATTGTCGATGCCATCGGCAATACCTGCCGGTACATCGGTCAATCCGTCCCACGGTGCGCCGGTGACCGAAAATTCATTGCCTGTCAGGGCTAGACCGGTTCCGGCTGTATAGAC
>DAOQTN010000596.1:0-2017 GCA_035340555.1 Anaerolineaceae bacterium
AGGGCCGGGTAAAATTTAGCCAGGAGAGATGGATTGGACAGATTCGACCGTCGAAGGATTGACAATTGTTAATAAATCTTGTAAACTATTGACACTCCGGTGGGGAGTAGCCTCCCAAGTTTTGGGATAGACGGTCGTCAAGACGGAATGCAATTCCCGGCTGTCTGAACTCAAGTGCAAGACCATCGTTTTTGAACGATGGTTTTTTAATTCAGACACGAGTTCCGGCAGGTAAAGGATCAGGCCAACCATGGTTAAACAATTATGGATCATTGCAGGGACAATTTGTCTGGGATTGGGAATCTTGGGAATCCTGCTGCCGGTTTTACCTACGACGCCATTTTTGCTGCTGGCGGCCTTCTGTTACGGGCGCGGCTCCATGGGGTTTTACCAGTGGCTGGTTTACCGTTCTCCATTTGGAACCTACATTCGTGACTACCGGGAAGGCAAAGGCATTCCCCTGCGGCAGAAACTGCTGACATTGATGCTCCTGTGGCTGAGCATTGGCTTTGCCATTGGTTTCGTGGCAGAAAGCTGGTGGCTCCGGGTGCTGTTGTTTGCCATTGCCACCGGTGTCACCATACACCTTGCCCGGGTCAAAAACCGCCAGCCGGAAGAGGCCGCACTACCCGGCAATCCGCCCCAGAAAGGATTTTTGAATGATTGATCAACTTGAGATCTGGATATTGGGCCTGTTGCAAACCCTGTATGACGCTTGGGGCTGGCTGGGGGTGGCGGCCCTGCTCGTATTTGAAAATGCCACCGGAATCACACCCAGTGAAATTATTTTGGGCTTTGCCGGCTGGATGTTGATTGCCGCCCATGAGGCACCCGTCAGCATGGTTTTTCTGGGTGGATTATATGCAGCCATAGGCAGCGTCATGGGGGCCTCCATCACCTACTGGGTGGCGCGGCTGGGCGGCCGGCCGGTGATCGACCGGATGGCCCGCTGGTTGCGGATCGCCCCGGCACATATCACCCGGGCGGAGCAGCTCTTTCACCGCTGGGGCACGGGTCTGGTGCTGGTCGGGCGCATGATTCCAGCCATCCGGACGCTGATCAGCATCCCGGCCGGGTTGGCCCGCATGCCGTTTACGACCTTCGTCACCACAACATTCATCGGTGCCTACGCCTGGTGCACCTTGTTGATTGGGGCCGGGTACCTGTTGGGGCACGAATGGGAACTAATCAGCCTGTATTTGAAGCAGGCCCTGCCCTATCTGCTGGTGGGCGGCGCATTGGCCCTGGGGATCTACTTCTGGTGGACCCGCCGACAATCCGCTCCAGTCCTGGTTCTGGCGCCGGGGGAGGATGAATAATATACGGACCTTACCGGGTTGAAATGCGGCTTTATTGGGTCAAGTGACTGGATGAATTACCAATTGCAACTGCCGTGGAGCGGCAATCTTAGTCAAACAAATCATGCAAGGAGAAATACATTTTTATGGAGACAAAAATCTGGCATACTCTGAATCAGGATGAAATCAATGCCGCCCTGCAGACCAGCCCTCAGGGGCTGACCCGCGCGGAGGCGGCCAGACGCCTGGCAGAAATCGGTCCCAACGAAATCCAGGCTGCCAGGCGGATTTCAGCCCTTGAGATTCTGCTGGCACAGTTCAAAAATATTCTCATTCTGATCCTGCTGGGAGCGACCATCATTTCGCTGTTTTTGGGGCATGGGATCGAATCGGTAGTGATTGCCGTCATCGTTCTATTCGCCGTCGCACTGGGCTTTGTGCAGGAATATCGCGCTGAGCGGGCCATTGAAGCTCTGCGGGAGATGGCCGCGCCCACCGCCACGGTGCTGCGGGATGGGGATGACACGGAAATTCCGGCTCGCGAGCTTGTTCCCGGTGATGTCATCCTGCTCAACACCGGTGATCGGGTGCCGGCGGATGCGCGTTTATTGGAAGCGGTCAACCTGCAGGTGGAGGAAGCCGCCTTGACCGGCGAATCGATGCCGATTGAAAAACATACCCAGACGCTGGAAAATCCCGAATTGTCGGTGGGCGACCGC
>DAOQTN010000597.1:0-2014 GCA_035340555.1 Anaerolineaceae bacterium
CAGGTGCCGGTTTGATCCCCTTCATAGCCATAGGAGACCTCTGCAGACGAGAAACCATCCAGCGCAGTCGTGCCGGTCACCGAAACCAATCCCTGCAGGGCAGCCCCGGGCAGCGGCGCCGTGATGATCGGCCCGGTGGGTGATTGAAACCCCGGCCCCGAAATAGCCAGGAGGATCAGGAGAAGCGTGAGTGAGGCATAAGAGGAGCGCATTGCAATCGATAAGTTTAGCATGAAGCGATAAAACTTGGAAGGCGGAATGTTCAATTTCAATTTTATTCGTTCAACGCGCCTGACAATACCCGACAATAGCACATTCAATTCATTCAGTCGACCCCAAAAGCATCACTCCAAAAGCCCCAAAAGGCTGTTGAAATAAGCCTGTCAAACAGGTATAGTGTATCTTAGCAAAGGAGATGAACCGATGACATCCAAAACCAAGCTCATCCTGTTATTATTTTTTGTTTTCTGTCTGCCGCTGCTTGGCGCAGCAGCACCCGGGGCTATATTTGAAAAACCCCCATCAATCACGATCCCAGACGCGGTGGATATCCCTCGGATTTATCTGCCCGTTATTCTGAAGATTGATGCCGCACCCCCGGCTGATCTGATTGTTTTTGAAGCCTTTCTAAGTCCTTCTTGTTTTTACTGCCAGACAGCTGCCCCAATTATTGACAACCAGCTGGTGCCCGAATATGCCGGACAAAATGTGCTTTTCCTGGAACACTCTGCGCTGGTATCCTCGCCCAGATTGTCACGCTGGTGGGACGGATGGGCGGTCGGTGGCACGGTCGGTTTCCCCATGGTTATGACAGACAGCGGACACCAGGTTCGGGAACGTCTGACCAGCGGTACCGATTTCTATAACCTCTACAAAGCCATGATCGAATCGGCCCGGGCAACCCCGGAGATCAACGCCGACATTCAAGCTTCAGCCACCCGTGCCAGTGATGTGGTGAATTTCACGATCAATGTCACCAACCTGGGCAGTCTGACCCTCGGCACAGCCAACAAAGCCACCATCTGGGTGCTGGTTTACGAAGAATCCAGCAGCGGCCCGGTGGCCGATGGGTTGACCCAGCGCTATGTCCGCGCCCAGGTTTCCCAGGCCCTGAGCAGCAATCTGGCTCCAGGGGCCAGTGCGCAGTATCTGCTGACCGTGAACAGTCTCAGCGGGGTGGATTGGAACCGGATGCATGGCGTGATCATCCTGGATTACAGACCCAATCCAAGCCTGCGCCCCTACAACACCTATCAGGCAAAGGCTGTAGACATTCCATAGACCACCGTAGACCACATGGGAGGTTGCCCCAAACGCTGTTCCCCCGCCGCCCAGGCAGCGGGGGAATTTTGACGGCCAGTGTCCAACTGGCAGCAGTTGGTTCGACACTCAGACCGCTCACCGCCCTGCCCAGCCGGCAAGCAGCCACCAATGCCCTGTAGTCAGGTCGATATTCGCTCCAGGTTGACGAACCGGCTCCTCTTGACCAATTCAGAACCATGACATTTATGCTATAATTTATTTATCATGACTGATCCGATTGAAACTCCCACTCCCATTTCCACCCCTGTGGCCCCACCCAAAGCAGAGAGTACCGCCCCGGTCCCTTTGACCCCTGAGGAACTGGCGGCGCAAAAACAAATGCGCACCCGCTTGATCATCATGGCAATTGTGCTTGTGGTCATCCTGGGGTTGATTGTGGTGGCCGTGCTGGCCCTGGTTCAGGCAGAACCGGGCACCACCACAAAAGTACGCGATATTTTTATCATCTTCATGGCCTTGATGATGATATTACTCAGCGGGGCACTGGTTGTCCTGATTGCTCAACTGGCAATTCTCATCAACCTGCTGCAAAATGAGATCAAGCCCATCCTTCACTCCACCAATGAAACCGTGAACACACTCAAAGGCACCACGGCCTTCCTGAGTAACAACCTGGTCCAGCCAGTGATCAAGATGAACGAATATCTGGCCGGACTTAAAAAGCTGCTTGACCTGCTCAAAATTGGGCGGT
>DAOQTN010000598.1:0-2010 GCA_035340555.1 Anaerolineaceae bacterium
ATCATACCGCCGAGGTCAAGCAAACCACCTCTTATGAGTGGCAGCACACCCTGGGAGATATCGTCACCGTGTTGATTGATGCTGGTCTGACGATTGAATTTTTACACGAACACGATTTCACTGTGTACGAGATGTATCCCTTCGTGACCCGCGCCGACGACGGTTACTGGCGCTTGCCCCCGGGACTGCCGCACCTGCCGCTCATGTTCTCATTGCGCGCCCATCGCTAAGCCCATTCTGAACTCTGGCTTGTCGCGCCTACCAAATACTTTTGTAATGAAAATAAGCCCAATCAGGCTGTTTGGATTAAGCTTGGATTGAAATGAAGACCACCGAATGGATTGAAGAAATTGCAGCCTCGCGCGAGCAGGCCGCCGCCCATCCCCAGGCACAGCCCCTGGCGGCATTTGCCGGGATTCATCCTGCGATTCTTCAATTGGCCTCGGTTTATTCCAGCCCGCTCCTGGCGGGTCCGCCGCTTTGCGAAGAGCTGGTCTCCTTGGTCCGGCACATGTTCACTGATGAGCAGGCTGAACTTGTCCGGCATATCACCATGCCGCTTGGAGCCTCTACTGTTGAAATCGCGGGCATGGCAGAGCGCCCCGTGGTCGAAGTCGAGCCCATTCTGGAATATCTGGCAAACATCCGGGGAGTGATCTTCAGCCTCGGTACAGCTTCCTGGAAGCGTTACTTTCTCCTGCCCCTGGTTCCCGGTGTCTTTGAGATGGTCCTCATGCACACCTCCGAGGCTGACCTGACCGACTGGCACCGGGAATTTGCCGCCCGTTTCCGCAAACTCTTTGAAACCGGCTACTTCGGCGACTATGGTCGCCGCCCGGTGGAGCTGGGTTACTACCTGCCCGTGCGCGAGGCCATCCCGGCGCAGTCCATTGCCCTGCCTTCCGATCACCTCGACCTGGTGCTGGACCGCTATAAAGTCTTTGGCGTGGGCCTGTGCCAGTGCCGTCTCTCCAAACGCTTGACCGGCGGCGACGCCTGCAGCCTGCCGCTGGAAACCTGCATCACCTTTGGCGGTATCGCCGAGCGCCTGATCCAGAATGGCCGCCTGCGCAAAGTCACCCGTCGGGATGTCTTCACAATCAAGGCCGAAGCCGAAGACGCTGGCCTGGTCACGCTCATGCTGGCTGCCAATCTCAAGCCCGACGTAGCCGGAATCAGCAGCGGCATGGCCTGTTCCTGCTGTTCAGATTGTTGTTACGCCCTCAAAGTCATTCGCGATTTTAACGCCCCCGGTATCGTCGCCGCGCCGCACTTCCGCCCTAATATCAAAGCGCTGGCCTGCACTGCCTGCGGACGCTGTGTATCGGTTTGCCCGGTCAGCGCCCTGACGATTGACCCCGGGGCCCATAAACTGGTCATCAACCCGCAGCGCTGCATTGGTTGTGGTCTGTGCTCGCGAACCTGTGCCCGCCATGCCATTGAGATGCACCCGGTGCCCAATTATCATCATCCGCCTCAAACCGCCCTGGGGCTGGCGGCGCATGCGTTGCCTAACTTTGCGCGTAACGTCTGGCGCATCTGGCGCCGCCGCACCCGCAGAGATGCGCCTGCCTCTGAGCGTTAATCTTCAGCCGTTGTCGCGTTGGCGCGCCGCCGGATAAACCATTGCCGGACTGGTTTAATTCGCAGCAGCATTAATATACCCAGAATCCCGCCGTAAATCAGCGGCTGGGCGGCAAAATCAGCTTTAGCTGCCAGCAGATAATGCATCACCGCCAGCACCGCAGTCAGATAGTTCAGGCGGTGCAGCTTCTTCCAGCGCGCTCCCATTATCCGCATCGCTGACCGGGTAGATGTGATCGCCAGGGGTATCAACAGCAGTAGTGTGATCAGTCCCACCAGGATGAACGGCTTTTCAATAATCGCTTGCCCAATTTGCCGCAAATCCAGCCCATAATCCAGCATGGCGAAGGTCAGAAAGTGCAGCAGTGCATAGAACCCGGCCCACAATCCCAGCGCCCGCCGGACGGTCAGCACAGCCCGCCACCC
>DAOQTN010000599.1:0-2008 GCA_035340555.1 Anaerolineaceae bacterium
CCATTTCACGGTTCCAATTAAACGTTCGGACATGCTGACTTACTCCATCTTTCTTTAAAAATTTGTGGATGGTCCACCACCCGGCAGGCGACTTGCAGAACCGGGTACCGGCCATCCGACGCAAGCGCAACTTTATCATGTATTTCCAACTGTGTCAAGGATAGGCGTTTGGGTGTCAGCGAAACTTTAAAAGTGAACCGATAACACTTTAAAAGTGAACTCAAAACAGTTGAAAAGTGAACACCAGATAGAGAGGACAAAACTTGAAAAGTGAACTGAAAGTGTGGCAAGGCTGAGGGAAAATGCCTCAGGGGGCAAATTCCCGGATAACCATCAGCCGGGCAAGTCACAGTCGTGCTGGCGCCATATCCGCCAGCGGACCGGGCAAGGGAGAGCCTTCTTGCTTTGGCTGTTGGTCTCCCGCAGCTTCATCCGGTGGGGTTGGGATCTGCCGCCTTGCCGTTCAGCTGCCCTGACGCCCGGCACCCCCGCTCCACCTGGCGGCCCGCTTTTGGGCCGCGTCGATGATGAACAACATCATCCCCGAGCCCAATGCACCCATTGTAACGACGGCTGCTGCAAAGGCTGAGGCCAGGCCAAATTGAATTAGTAGATCTGAGCTGGTTATAGATCGAACAAGATCCAGAAGATAGGTGAACAGGATTACGATATAATTGGTAAACATCCACCCGAGGAAGATTAGCAGGATATCCCTTTTACGCAGCTGGGCATTTTTTTTCAAGATGATCCCGGGAATTAGACCTGAAATTAGAAATCCTCCCCCTAGAAATCCTCCCCCGGCAATCCCGGCCGTTTCCCATTTGGTCAGCTTCAATGGCTTTCTGAGCGATAATCCGATGGACAACCATCCTATCAGATTGATTAGACTCATTCCAAGCGTATAAGCGAAGCCGGTCCCATCGTATAATAAACTTGCATACGTCGACCAGACCAGTTCCCAGGTAAACTCACCTGTGTTTGCCGACATGATGATTGCCCCAATAAACATCAGTCCCCAAATCAACCCCACGACCAAAAGGGTGCCTGAGAACCATCCCCGGATAATCTGCCACAAGATTTTTGACATGTTCCAGGAAGATGCCCCCTGGGCCACGGGAACGCCGGCCGGCGGTCCAACCGGTGTGGCTCTGGCGTCTTCCGGCGGCTTGGTTCCGGGCCTTGCCGTTGTTTGCGGCCGGCTGCCGACTGCGGCTGGTGGGAAGGCGATTTCTGTTTTTTGGAGCTCCCGGGGGATTCCTGGCGGCGGTGAATACGGGGCGGGCTCAACGGTGGGCTGGTTGTGGGTGTCGGCGGTTGCAAAATCCGGCGCCAGGGCCAGCCGGGGGGATGCCGTCACCATTTTTACAAAATCAGCCACGGATTTAAAGCGGTTTTCAGGGTTGGTGTTCAGGGCTTGGTGCAATGCTGCACTTAGACCCGCCGGACAATCCAGCGGCCATTGCCCGGGCAGTTGGGGAGGCTGCATATGCCGCAGAATCACTGCGGGGGTATTCGCCGCCCCAAAAAGCTGCCGTCCGGTCAGCAGTTCGGCCAGGATGCACCCTAGGGCGTACTGATCAGCCGCCGGTCCGGCATTTTCCCCCCGCCAGATCTCCGGCGCCATGTAGGCCGGGGTGCCCATCAGCACACCGGTGCGGGTTCCCACCCCGCTGCTCTCCATGGCGCGGACCAAGCCGAAATCGGTCAGCACTGCGCCATCGGTTTTGCTGATCAGAACGTTTTGCGGTTTGACATCCCGGTGAACCAAATCCTGCTCGTGCGCAAAGCTGAGGGCCGCGCCAATCTGGCAGAAGATTTCCTGGGTTTTGGCCCAGGGCAGCGGCCCCTGGGCTGCCAGGAACTGATCCAGAGACTGGCCATTAATATAACGCACGGCAATGAAAAAACGACCCTCCAGTTCCCCCACTTCCCAGACCCAGGCAATCCGGGGGTGGATCAGGTTGGCCGCGGTGCGGGCCTCGCGCATAAACCGTCCCACGGCATCCTC
>DAOQTN010000600.1:0-1992 GCA_035340555.1 Anaerolineaceae bacterium
CGGGATGAACTCAAACAGCATGAAATGCGGGTGGCCGGCTACAATGCGCCCAATCTGCGCTATTTCATCGGCGATATTCGCGATCGTGACCGCCTCCATCGGGCCTTCAACGGTGTCGATATTGTGGTCCATGCGGCTGCGCTCAAGCAGGTGCCGGCCTGTGAATACAATCCGATGGAAGCCATCAAGACCAACATTCTGGGCAGCAGCAATGTGATTGATGCCGCGCTGGATGCCGGGGTGGAGCGTGTTCTGGCCCTCAGTACCGACAAGGCGGTCAACCCGGTCAATCTGTATGGTGCCACCAAGCTGGCTGCAGAGAAGCTTTTTGTCCAGTCGAATGCCTATGCCGGTGGACGGGCCACCCGTTATGCCTGTGTGCGTTACGGCAATGTGGTTGGCAGTCGCGGCAGTGTGGTGCCGGTATTCCTTAAACAGCGCGAATCCGGCCGCCTGACGATCACAGATGAACGCATGACACGTTTCTGGATTTCGTTGGAGCAGGGTGTTCGCTTTGTCATCCGCTGCATCGAACAGATGCAGGGCGGGGAGGTCTTCGTCCCCAAAATTCCCAGCACCACCATTGTGGACCTGGCCCGCGCCGTGGCCCCCAAGGCCAAGATTGATGTGATTGGCATCCGCCCTGGTGAAAAACTGCATGAGGTGCTCATCTCGGATGATGAAGCCCGCACCACACTGGAACTGGATGACATGTTTGTGGTGCAACCGGCCGAGGCACTCTGGTTCGGGCACGCCTGGGAAAAACAGGGCCGCCCGCTGGCAGATGGTTTCCGCTATGCCAGCAATACCAATCCCGAATGGCTGAGCATCGATCAGATCCGCCAGATGATCGCCCCGATTGAGGCGGAATACTTGTCTGGTAAGTTGGCAAACGGCGAATAAAATGGCCCGCGTCCTGATAACCGGAGCAAGCGGCCTGTTGGGAATTCACTTGGCGCTGCGCGCCGCCGGCAAGCATATTGTCACCGGCGTGGTTAATCAGCGCGGCCTGCCGGGGGCCCCCTTTCGCGTGGTTGCGGCCGATTTGTCCCAACCGGATGCCGTGAGCCGCCTGCTGGATGAGACCCGCCCCAATTTGATCTTTCACTGTGCCGCATTGACCCACCTGGATGCCGTGGAGGCCGAGCCGGAGCGGGCTGAATGGCTGAACGCCGGTTTGCCCGGGCTGCTGGCCGCCGAATGCGCTCCCCGCGGGGTACGTCTGCTGCATATCTCCACCGATGCGGTGTTTGATGGCACCCGCCCCTACCACCCCGGTGATGGCTACACCGAGATGGACCCCCCCCATCCGCTTTCAGTCTATGCCCGCACCAAGTTGGCCGGCGAACAGGCTGTGTTGGCTGCCAACCCACAAGCAGTGGTGGCGCGCGTTAATTTCTATGGCTGGAGCCTGACCGGTCGACGCAGCTTGGGCGAATTTTTCTATAATAACCTCAGCGCCCGGCAGCACATCAACGGGTTCACGGATGTGATGTTCTGCCCGCTGCTGGTCACTGATCTGGCCGATATTCTGTTGGAGATGGCCCAAGGCGATCTGAGCGGCGTGTATCACACCGTCAGCAGCGAAGCGGTGAGCAAGTATGAATTTGGCTGCCGACTGGCCCGTCAATTCGGGTTGGATGACCGCCTGATCACCCCCATCCGGGTGAGCGAAAGCGGCTTGAAGGCCGCCCGCTCGCCCAACCTGGCGCTGAGCACCAGCCGGCTTGCCACGGCCCTGGGGCGTTCCCTGCCGGACATTGATGCCGGACTGTCCCGCTTCGCGCAGGAATATCGCAGTGGTCTGCCGGACCGGCTGCAAAAGATCTGCCAATCCTCTTAAGACGCGCCGTGCGGCGCAGATTTGCATGCCCCTCAAAAACAATCGAAAGGAACTGAAATGGACATTCGCATCGGTTCACACCTGATCGGTCTGACCCATCCGACCTATTTCATTGCGGATATTGCCGCCAACCATGACGGCAGCCTGGA
>DAOQTN010000601.1:0-1975 GCA_035340555.1 Anaerolineaceae bacterium
CGGAAAGGCAGGGCGGGCATCCAGGGCCAGCGCGGAGGCCAAAGCGCCACGATGGCCGGGGCATTCAGTGAGATGTTGGTATTGACCCACGCGGCAGCCTGTCGGGGTGAGCGGGCGAGGACATTGGCAATGACGGCATCTTCAGAATAATCGGCCTGGAGCTGACGTTCAGCGCGCAGAGTCCAGTGCAGCAGGCCATCGGTGGACAGGGTGGGCTGGGTCAGGGTGGTCCACTGGAGCGAATTAGGCCGGGCGCGAAAACCTGACGGCAGACTGGCGTCCAACGCCAATTGGGCGGCCTGCTCCACATCGGTATAGCGCACAGCCCAGGCGCTGTATTCCACTCGCAAGGTCAGGGTCAACTGGTCGCCAGGTAGGCCTACAGGGGGAGACTGGTTTTCATACTGCACTTCAGACAGGGCCAGTGTGCCAGATAAAATCTGCTGGCCTTCGCCCAGCAGCTCGGTCAGATTTGCCAGGGCGGTTTGTTCAAGAGAATCCAACAGGGCCGCGCGGAGGTCAGCATAATCAGATTCAGAAGGCAGACGCGCCAGGCGGTCTGTTCCACCGCGCAGTGCAGCGGCATTGGTCACAGTCATTTGCAGGCCCAACTGCCCTTCCACGGCGGCGATGGCGCCCGAAGCCAGATTGCCCGAGGCCCCCGGCACCAGCGCCTGGACCGGGGCATCCACCGTCTGACCGGGGCCGGCTGGCAGCGTGACCTGGCGGGTGGTGGCAAACCGAATGGCGGGATCATCAGTAGTGGCGACCACGGTATCGGCGGGGATGGTCAGAGACAGGCCGTTGAGATTGGTGAAGGTGACTGTGCCTGTGGCATAGGTGAGGCCAACCGCCGACTGCCCTGAACTGGGGATGGTCTGCTGGGCTTCGACAATGACCGTGACCTCACGGGCGGGGATGCCGCCGCTGAGGCCGACGGTGGTCAGCGCGGGGCTGGCAAAAACCGGCAGATCGAGCGATTGCGACTGCTGGGAGAGCGGCAGGGTAATGCGCGCAGATGGCAGGAAAAAGAGCACCAGCGCTAACGCCGCCAGCACACCCAGGCTAAACACCAGCAGCCGGGAGAGGCGGTCAGGCTGCAGGGGGGCATCGGATGACACTGCAGAGCGGAGCTGGCTCAGGTCTGAACGCGATAATGGCTGGCGAAATGCCCGGCGGCGACGCGGGCGGCGCCAGGCCCGCCGCTGGGCTTCGCTGGCGGTCTGGAAAAGCGGGATGCCCAGCGCCCGCGCCTGCTGTTGAACATCGGGAGCGCGGCTGACAATGGCTAACTGCATGCCCAACTGGCGGGCATGCCGCAGCAAAATCACCAGGTCGAGCTTGCGCTCCAACACGCCAGACTGGCGCGGCCAGATGAGCAGGACACGGCGGGATTTGCTCCAGCCCATTTTATCGCAGGTGGAGATGACATCATCGTGGGTTTCAAGCTGAATGATATGTGTGCGCATTCGTTCCCCATTATACAACACCAATGCCGGTTGAAGGTTGGACTGGGACTTTTTTTGTAACTGCTTAACAGCTATAATCAGACTAGGATTGTTGAGAAAGGAATTTGACCATGCAAAAAGTCTGGCTGCTATTGATTGCTCTTACATTGATGCTGACAGCCTGTAACCTGCCGGTGGGGAATACACCGGCACCCTCTGATGCTGATGAGATAGCAACCCGGGTGGCTGAAACCCTGACGCTGGCGGCGGGGGGCGCCATCACACCGCTGCCGCCTGTGGAGCAGACCCCGGAAGCGGCAACCGCCACCCCCGCCCTGCCCCCGGCAGAACCGACTCTGACAGAAACGCCGCAGCCAACGCTGACGCCAACACCAACCGCTACCGTGAACAACAGCGACCCGCGACAGTCACTGGGGGCGCCGGCGTGGCAAGACACACTGGACGATGGCGGCGCCTGGGGATTGGACAGCACCGGCTACCAGGACGATTACCTGGGCATCAAGATT
>DAOQTN010000602.1:0-1973 GCA_035340555.1 Anaerolineaceae bacterium
CAACCAGATGGCTGCCATTCTGCACGATTTACCGGTGCGGGTCTGGGTCATTCCGGATTACTTTTCCCTGACGATGCATCGGGCGGCAGTGGAGGATTTTGCCGGCATCCCGATGCTGGATTTGCGGGCTCCGGCACTGACCGAATACCAACGCATGGTGAAGCGGGCGTTTGATTTATTCGTCTGTGCCCTGGGGCTGCCTCCGGCACTGGTGGTGATGGGACTGGTTGCCCTGGCGATCCGCCTGGAGGGGCGGGGACCGATCCTCTACTGTCCGATGCGGGTCGGGGAGAATGGCCGGCTGTTTCGGATGTATAAATTTCGCACCATGGTGGTGGGGGCGGATAAACTGCAAGCCCGGGTGACCCACCAGGACGACCAGGGCCGTGAGATTCATAAGATCCCTGATGACCCCCGGGTGACCCGGGTGGGGCGCTTCCTGCGCCGGAAAAGCCTGGATGAACTGCCCCAGATCTTTAATGTCATCCGGGGGGAAATGAGTCTGGTGGGCCCGCGACCTGAAATGCCGGAACTCGTAGATAAATATGAACCCTGGCAACGAAAACGCTTTGTTGTTCCCCAAGGGATGACCGGTTGGTGGCAGGTGAACGGCCGCAGTGACCGTCCCATGCATCTGCACACCGAAGATGACCTTTACTATGTCCAGCATTACTCCATCTGGTTGGATCTGCAAATCCTGTTCCGAACCGTATGGGTGGCTTTGCGGGGTAAGGGTGCATATTAGTGTATAATTTTTATTTGATTTGTAGACTTGACCACTGGAGGATATGATGGATTCAGGTAAAAAATGGTTGATAGCCATTATTGTTATTGTGGTTATTTTGTGTTGCTGTCTCACATCCTGTGTGGGCGTAACCATCTGGATCATTTCACAGACTGATCCCGGCCCCACCCCGGATTTCCCGGGTTGGCCCACTGAGGTCCCACAGTTCAGCACCCCCGTTGAATGGGGTGGCGTCACACCGATGACGCCGGGCGAGACGCCCCAGCCGATGACCCCGTCCAATCCGGCACCCGATGGCGCCTGGGAAACCCTGAAGACGCTTGAGGAGGCGGTTGTCCCCTTTAATGATCCGGTCGAACTGGCGGAGCGTCTGGAGGGCAAGGCCAATATCCCTGACAGCGTCCCGGCCTCACCGGCCCAAATTGGCGACCGGCGGGAGTTCTGGGTGACCAATACGGATACCAACGAGAATTTCCGGGTCACAGCGGTGATGCGCTATGCAACGGACCATGTCTATTTCTGGATTGAAGAGGGTGTCAACTACAGCCAGTCCGATCTGGAGGACCTGGTGGACACCTTTGAGGAGCAGTATTATCCCACCAACCGGTCGTTCTTTGGCAGTGAATGGACTCCGGGCATAGACAGCGATCCCCACCTCTACATCCTGTATGCTGGTGGTCTGGGCTGGCGATTGGCCGGGTATTTTTCATCCGCGGACGAAGTCCATATTTCTGCTCACGAGTATTCGAACATGCACGAGATGTTTGTGCTGAATTCGGATAACATGAGTCTGTCCGGATCAGACACTTATGGGACACTGGCGCATGAATTCCAGCACATGATCCACTGGAAGGTCGACCGTAACGAAGATACCTGGTTGAATGAGGGCTTTTCGGAACTGGCCACGTTGATTAATGATCTTGACCCGGGTGGATTTGACACGCTCTATGCCTCGGATCCGGATATGCAGTTGAACGACTGGCCGAACAATCCAGATGCCACCAGCCCGAATTACGGGGCCAGTTTCCTGTATGCCGCCTACTTCCTGGATCGCTTTGGCGATGAGGCCACCCAGGCCCTCGTAGCGCACCAGGATAACGGCATGGACAGCGTTGACCTGATCATGCAGGAATTGAATATCACCGATCCCCTGACAGGCGAGCTGGTCACCGCGGATGACATTTTCGCTGATTGGGTGATTACCAATTACCTGCAGAACAAGTCGGTT
>DAOQTN010000603.1:0-1968 GCA_035340555.1 Anaerolineaceae bacterium
CCGCTGCCGCCGTTGCAGACCAGGGCCTGGACCTGCTGGCAGTCACCCGTGCAGCTGCCCTGAAACACCAGGGAGGAACGGTCCCAGTCCGGCGGCTGACCGGCGGGGTTGTTTTGCAGCGGCAGGTTTTGGGGCGACGCCTGCACCGGCTGGGTGACCAGCGAGAGCAGCAGGCCAACGAGCAGGAAAAATGTTCCCAATAAGTATCCCGCCCGGTAGAGCCTTTTAATGGTTTGGCCTGTCATGATGATCTCCTTCTTGAGGACTGAATCCCTCCCCCCGAAGGAGAAGGGTGGCTACAAAATAAAAAACCGGCCTGGGCAGTTGGGCTGCCGGGCCGGTTTCGCTACTTGGCTCCCCAATCCTCCTGCACTGTTGAAGTGCGAGCGACCATTCTGGACGATTGGATCTCTGCCGCCGTCGAACAATTGGTTGTTAATCAAGAAAACCCGGTCTGCATCCATTGATTCAGCCGGGTTCGCCACTTGGCTCCCTGACCATTTGCGCAACAGCGCCAGGCGACCAGATAAAACAGTCAGTTCAAAGCCTCAGAAGTATTCAATTCCACAAACCGATATAAATATAACAATATCGATAATCTTTGTCAAGTATTAAATCAAACTCATTTTCCCTGCTGTGGGCCGCCAGGTGCGGGTCGGTCAGTTGTCAAAAAACTGCCGGTGCAGCTGGTAGAGATTGGGATGCACCGGCAGGTCGCGCCGGTGCAGGAACGGGATCATCCAGCCAACCAGGATGCGGGCCCCCTGCTCCAGATCACCGCCGTAGACCGGTTCCGCCAGCTGGGCGGTCAGGTCCTGCCAGGTGCGCCCGGGCTCCAGCATGTCGGCAAAGCGCAGACACCAGGCATAGCGCGCCGAGAACGGCGCGTTCTCCCCGCAGTAACTGTGCTGGGTGATCGCGGCCAGGATCACCGGATCGGTGATCCCAAGGTCGGCTTGGGCCAGGTGGGCGCCCAGGGGGGCATGCAGGATCGTGGGATGGCGCTCGCTCGCATGCTGCAGCGGCAGTGGGATCGCTTCGGCCAGGCGCAGCTGCTCCTCGGGAGCGATGTCATGGGCCAGGTCGTGCAGCAGACCGATGGTCTGCGCCACCCCCGGATCCAGGTCATAAACAGCAGCCAGGCGCGCCATCACGTCCATCACCGCCACGGAGTGTGCGTAGCGGCGCGGGGTCAGGGTCCGGCGGAGATGCTCGTGGTAGGGCTGCAGCAGCCAGTTGGTGGCGTTCATGCCCCGACCGGATTCTTCAGTTCACCCAGGCCCTCAATCTCAACCGTCACCACATCCCCTGCCGCCATGGGTCCGACGCCCGCCGGGGTGCCGGTGAGGATGACGTCCCCCGGTTCCAGGGTCATGACCGAGGAGATGAAGGTGATCAGCTGGGGAATGGTGAAGACCATGTCCCGGATGGTGGCCATCTGGCGGATTTCCGCGTTCACGCGGCAAGTCAGCAGGGCATCGGCCGGATCAAAGTCGGTGTCAATCCAGGGCCCCAGCGGGCAGAAGGTGTCAAACCCCTTGCCGCGGGTCCACTGCCCGTCGCGGCGCTGCAGATCGCGGGCGGTGACATCGTTGCCAATGGTGTAGCCCCAGACATGCTCCAGGGCCTGGTCCATCGGAATCCATCGACCGCGCCGGCCGATCACCACCGCCAGTTCCCCTTCGTGCTCCACCTGTTGGGACTGCGGCGGCAGGATGATTTTGTCCCCCGGGCCGATCACCGCAGAGGGTGGCTTGAGAAAGAGCAGCGGCGTCTCGGGCACCTCGGCATCATGTTCCCGGGCGTGCTCGACATAGTTGCGCCCGATGCAGATGATTTTGCCGGGCACGACCGGCGCCAGCAGCCGGACCGCCGAAAGCGGGATGGTGGCCTCCTGGCGGCGGTAGCTCTCAAACGGCGGGCCGTCCAGTGGCCCGATGCGATCCTCAATCAGCCAGCCGTAGCTGG
>DAOQTN010000604.1:0-1967 GCA_035340555.1 Anaerolineaceae bacterium
TGGGGCAGATGATCCCCGGTTTGCGCGAGGGCACTCAAATTGCCGGCATCTGGGTGGACGGATGGGTGTTGCAATGGCTGGTTGCGTTGGTTATTATCTGGGGCATCAGTGCGCTCAATATTCGAGGGGCGCGGCTAACGGGTTTGACTGCTAACTGGATTGGAATTGCCATGCTCGTCCCGCTGGTGTTGACCACCATTGTTGGGATCTACAACTGGATTCATGGCGGCGTTACGATTTCCCTCCCGCTGTTACCTGATGGGCAGAGCGGTTTTAGCGGAATCACCAGTTCGTTGAGTGTGGGGTTATTTGTTGTGATGTGGAATTATATGGGCTGGGAACTGCCCACCGCGGCAGGTGACGAAATTGTGAACCCCAAGCGGACTTATCCACTGGCAATGACCCTTGTGTTGGTCGCGGCTATTCTAACGTACTCGCTTCCAGTGGTTGCTGGTTTATATGGCGGAGCCGGGAATGACGGTCGGTATCTGCTCTGGGGGCAGGAAGAATACGAAGAAGGTCAGGGAATTGGCCCTGTCATGGCCGAATATGGCGTTAACGATGAGAAGCTGACGGAATGGGAAGTCAATCCTCAAAGCTCTGTTGGTTGGCAATTTCCAGATATTGCTTACCGATTGGGCGAGATTGCCAGCGGGGTTAAGAACAGTCCATTGGCCAGGGCACTGGGATCAAGTGTGGCCTTTGCTGCTGTTCTCAGTATGGTGGGGCTGTTTATCGGAAACAGCCTGGGAGGAACGCGCGTGCCGTTTGCTATGGCAGAAGACGGTATGATGCCCAAATGGATGGTCAAGGTACATCCCAAATACGGCACTCCATGGGTAGCCATTGTATTTTGCGGCGTACTTTTTTCCATATTTTCGTTACAGACATTCCAACTTCTGGTTGTGGTTGATGTCTTGTTGAATATGCTGGTTTTGCTGGCGCAGCTATTTGCTCTTTGGAAACTGCGCTCCAGCCATCCGCATGTTCATCGGCAGAAGGTTCCCGGGGGCACCCTGGGATTAGTGCTGGTTACGCTGGGGCCAACGCTCTTTGCGGTTTTTGCCATTTACAGCCAATTTGTGGAGGAGGGAATTACCTCGATATCCTGGGCTTTGGTTGCCATGCTGGTTGGGACCGCGTTATATTTCCCAATCAAACGCTATATTAAACCCGGGGTGCCAGACGTGGATCCTTTTGTCACAGAAGAGGAGACTGTTTGAGGCATGCAAATCTGGCGGATTGATTTACAAAATCAAACTCTGCAACAGAGCCTTGTGCCGCCTGCATGGAATCGCCTGGGTGGAAGAGGCCTTTCGGCGCGCATCCTGTTGGACGAAATTGATCCAGCATGTGACCCATTAAGTCCGGGGAATGCACTGGTCTTTTCGCCGGGTCTTCTTGTTGGACATATGCTCTCAAGCTGCGATCGCATATCCATAGGTGGTAAAAGCCCACTAACGCAGGGAATTAAGGAGAGTAATGCTGGCGGCACAACAGGTCTGCATCTGGCGCGTCTGGGCATCAAAGCCCTAATTTTGAAAAACCACGCCAAAAGCGAATGGTGGATTTTGCATCTGTCGATAAATGGCGTGCGTTTTGACCATGCTGATGAAATTGTTGGCATGGGTGCATACCAATCAGCACAATGGCTCATCGAACATTATGGCTCCCAAAATGCCATGGCGTTAATTGGTCCAGGTGGTGAGCGGCAGTTGAGATCGGCCGGGATATTAAACCTTGATCAGGAGGGCTCCCCTACTCGAATCAGTGCCCGGGGCGGATTGGGAGCCGTTATGGGGGCGATGCGGCTGAAGGCAATTGTAATTGACAGCCAGGGTGGGGAAAAAACAGATCTGGTTGATGAGCAGGCTTTTCGGAAGGCGCAAAAAGCGTTTGTTGAGGCGCTCATTGCCCACCCACAAACTGCAATCTATCGCGATTATGGAACGGCTGGTGTGGCCGCA
>DAOQTN010000605.1:0-1967 GCA_035340555.1 Anaerolineaceae bacterium
TGTGACATTAGGTCGGCCTTGCACAGCAGGGCGGCGCGCCGGGCAGCCTCCGCTTCAGCCGCGTTCAAGCCCAGCATGGCGGTCAACTGTTCGGTCACCTGCTCAATGCGGTGGGTTTTGTCCAGCATTGAACCAAGTTTTTTCTGGAAGGTCAGTGTGCCCAGGCGGGGCAGCAGATCAGGCAGTTTGTGCTGCAAATCCTGGCGGATGAAGAAATCGGCATCGGCAAACCGGGCCCGGATGACCTGTTCATTGCCATCAGCCACCACATCCAATCCCTGTTCATCGCCGTTGCGCACGGCAATGAACACGGGCAGCAGCCGGCCTTGCCTGTCCAGCACCGGGAAGTAGCGCTGGTGTTTCTTCATGACTGAAATCAGCACCTCCGGCGGCAGGCGCAGGTGATCGGCGGCAAAGGTGCCGGTGAGGGCGGTGGGCGCCTCCACCAGGGCGGTCACCTCATCCAGCAGGCCCGCATCCAGCCGGCGGGGATCCCCGCCGGCGGCGTCCATGAGCCGACGCACCTGATCAGCCACCGCGGCCCGGCGTTCGGCCGGATCAAGCATGATGCCCTGGGACGACAGGGCGGTAAAGTAGTCCGCAACCGAGTGCACTTCAATTACCTCGGGGGTGTGGAAGCGCAGCCCGCGGGTTTTGCAGTCAGACTGCAAACCCGCATAGCTGAACGGCACCACCTGCTCACCCAGCAGGGCCAGCAGCCAGCGGATCGGACGGGAGAAAGCCACGCCGCTGGCATTCCAGCGCATGGATTTGTCAAACTTGATCCCCGCGATCAGGCCGGGCAGGGCCTCCCGCAGCACCTCGGCCGCCGGGCGGCCGGCTTCGTGCACGGTCGCTGCGGCGTAGCGCCCGCCGTCCAGTTCGGTGATCTGCAGGGCTTCAACCGGCAGCCCCCGGCTGCGGGCAAAGCCAACCGCGGCCGGAGTGGGCTGGCCGGCCGCATCAAAGGCGCGGTCGGCCGGCGGGCCCTTGACCACCTGGGTGCGGTCGGGTTGGCGGGGCGCCAGATCACGCACCACCACCGTCAGGCGGCGCGGCGCGCCCAAAATTTGAACCTCTCCATGCGCCAGGCGCAGCTCGGTGAGCAGCGCCGGGACGCGCTCCTGCAGCTGGGCCAGCGCCGCGGCCAGATCGACCGCCGGCAGTTCCTCAACCCCGATTTCAAACACCAGGTCGGCCGGGGCGGTCGGGAGGGGCAATTCGGGCACCCCCACCGGGGCGGCAGCGGTCTTTTCCTGCAGCCAGGGAAATTCCCGGGCCTGGCGCTGCGCCACATAGACTTCGGAGATGCGCCGGGAAGAATCCCGCATCCGGGCAAAGAAGGCCTGCCGCTCAGTGACACCAATAGCCCCGCGCGTATCCAGTACGTTGAAGGCATGCGAGCATTTCAACAGATAATCGTGAGCCGGCAGCACCAACCCCTGTGCCAGGGCCGCATCCACCTCGGCTTCATACAGGCGGTACATCTCGCGCAGCCGCTCCACATCGGCAATCTCAAAGTAATACTTGCTGTGCTCGTATTCCCCCATTAAAAGCACATCGCCGTAGGTGCGTTCGCCGTTCCAGCGCAAATCGCGGAAATTGCTGACCCGCTGCAGCGGCATGGCGATGCGTTCCAGACCATAGGTGATCTCAACCGAAACAGGATCCAGCACCTGGCCCCCGGCCTGCTGGAAATAGGTGAACTGGGTGATCTCCTGTCCATCCAGCCAGACCTCCCAGCCCAGCCCCCAGGCGCCCAGGGCAGGCGATTCCCAGTTATCCTCCACAAAGCGGATGTCATGCTCCCGCGGGTCAATGCCCAGGGCCTGCAGCGAGCGCAGATAGATCTCCTGGGGATTGCCGGGATCGGGCTTGAGGATGACCTGGAACTGGGTGTGCTGCTGCAGCCGGTATGGATTCTCACCGTAACGGCCATCATCCGGGCGAACAGAGGGTTCAAAATA
>DAOQTN010000606.1:0-1967 GCA_035340555.1 Anaerolineaceae bacterium
AGCCCGATCCTGCACAAAGCGGCAGCGGCGCTCGGCCCCCCAGTGCATCCGGGGCAGTTCCAGGGCCCCCCAGGTGACCCAGGCACCGGTGTGAACCGGCCAGTTTACCGCCGCCAGCGAGGGCTGTGGATCATAGCCGTACAACATTTCAGCCCGCATATCTGCGGTGTAGGGCAGCACATTGGTGACCAGAATCCGGGCGGCATTGAGATGCATGGCCAGGCTGGCCAGCTGGGGCAGCTCGGCCAAATTGCTCTTGAGGGCCACAAACTCGATGCCGAGAGCCGGCATCAGGGTGTTCAATTCGGCCTTGATGTCATTCAATCGCCGCAAATTGTCCAGCACTTCATTGAGTAGGGCACCGCGCACATCCGAGTAGGTCTCGGGGCGGACCCCATCCACACTGACCACCAAACGGTCCACCCCCAGTTCCACCAGCGACCGGGTCATCCGTTCTGTGAGGAGGAGGCCGTTGGAACCGACCGACACCGGCAGGCCGCGCTGGCGCACCTGGGCGATCATGTCCAGAATGCGGGGATGAGACAGTGGTTCACCAAACCCGGTGAAGATGACCCGCTTGAGTTCCGGCAAACCCGCCAGGCTCTCCAACAAGCTGGCAAAGGTGGTTTCCGTTATCAAAGCAATTGGATCCCCCCAGATATTGCGGATGCAGGTGCGGCAGTGCAGGTTGCAGCCAGTGGTGGCCTCAATGTACAGCTTTTGGGCATCCGGGGTGGCCGGGTGCAAAATCAGGTCTCCCTGGCGCTCATCCAGCCAGTATTCGGCCTGGGCTGGCATATGCCGGCGCGCCAGAAAGTCCGGGGGCAGGGTCAAGCGACCTGATGCATCAGCGGTGATTTTCGGCATGGGGAGGACCTTGTGCCTGCCAGCCGGCAGCGAACCGGCTGGCAGGGCTGATTTTCATTATACCCGGGGTCAGAATACCCGGGATCAGAGGTCGCCGTAGACCGAGTCGAGGGCCTCGTCGGGCACGTCGAAGACCCGGTTATGCGGCGGCAGGGGTTCATGTTTCATGAACTCCGGCACCCGGTCATCCGCCCGGGTGAAGCCAGCCGCTTCGTTAAAGCGACGTTCCACTTTCAGAATCTCATCGCCCAGCGGGACAACATCCGCCGGGGTGAAGTGGGTGCCCAGCACCCCGTTCCACTCCTCCACCATGCCCTCATAACCACTGGGAATGTCCAGGATCGCAAAGGCAATGAACAGGCAGTGGCCGGTGGAGTCAATGAAGGCCGTGGTGGCCTGGAATGCCCGGCTCAAGCCCGCTTTGCCCTCATTGCTCAAGGGATCCGCCGAGCCACCCACGCTGAGGATTTCCGGGGCAATGGTGTACCCGGCGGTATGATCGGCACCCATGGTGGTGGTGGCATAGGTGATGCCAATGCCGCGCACCGCCCGCGGTTCATACGCCGGCATGGACTGTCCTTTGACCACCGGGACCCGGGTGACCCCGTACACCTTGCCGGTGGTGGCGGTTCCAGCCCCCAGGATCCGTCCCAGGGGGGTGCCCAGCCCTATCTTGCGAATCAGATCAATCGCGCCCAGCCCATCCCCAAAGGGAATGACCCCGGCCTCCATGGCGACTGCAATCGTGGTGCCGGTTTCAATGGTGTCCAGACCGTAGGCATTGCAGAGGTGGACCATCTCCGAGATTTGATCAAGGTTGTCGATGCCGCAGTTGGCGCCCAGCGACCAGTCTGATTCATATTCGACGCAGGAAGCAATGGGCTTGCCGTCCACATCATAAACGGTATTGGAGCATTGGATGATGCAGCCCGGGCTGCAGGCATGGTTGTAAAGCTCCCTGCCGAGGCGGAGCTTGTTGGTTTCAAAAATGGCCTCCCCGGCGATCTGGGCGGCGCCTTCAAACCGGCCGCTGGAGAAGTTGCGGGTTGGCAGGCCGCCAGCTTCGTTCAGGATATTGACCAGCACGGCGGTGCCAAAAC
>DAOQTN010000607.1:0-1965 GCA_035340555.1 Anaerolineaceae bacterium
CAAATATTCGCCGGGTTTCCGGCGATTGTAAAATCTGCTGGGCCGGGACCTGACGGGCCTCCGGCGGCAGGGTGGCAAACAAATGGAATCCCAGTTGTGTCAACGCGGCGGTCAACAGGAAGGCCGCCGTCCGGCTGTCGATCTCAGGCCGGATTTCGCCGTGCTGTTTGCCCTGTTCAATCAATTCCATAAAATACCCTAGGGTGGCGGTCCTGGCCTGGGCGACAAGTTCCTCCGGCAGAGGGGATTGGCCGTAGAGGGCCCGATAGCCGATTTGGGCCAGGGCGGGATGCTCAATTTCATACCGGCCCATGGTCTCAAACAGCCAGCCCAGGCGCTCAAACAGGGTGCTCTGCGGCCCGGAGGACTGGGCCGCTTCCAGCATCTCGGCTTTTTTCTGCAGCGCCAGTTCCAGCAGATGTTGATGCAGATCCCGTTTGTCATCAAAATACTGATATAGACTGCCTTTGGGAATCCCGGCTTGGATGACAATCCGGGAAACCGAGGCACTCTCGTAATCGCGCGCTGCAAACTCGGCAATTGCCGCAGCCAGAATCTTTTGCCGTTTTTCCTCCGGCAGATTGAAAAAAGTGGGGCGGGGCAAATGGGATCCTTTCAGATGATGTCAGATAATATGACTTGTCAGTCACATGACTGATCAGTCATATTATATAACGATTGGCCATCCTGTCAAGAGGCGGCCCTCCAGCCTGTCACGCCAGCCGGGCGGGTTTTGAGATGGCCAGCTGAGCTGCGATTGCTAATAAAAAACCCCGGCAGGATTATCCTGCCGGGGTTGGGGGCTTGCCGGAAAGATCCGGTTAGATCAGGGACTTAAGGACGCGGCCCAAGCGGGCGATTCCTTCGTTGATGGTTTCTGGATTGCTGAAGGAGAAGTTCAGCCGCATGGTGTTCTCGCCGCCGCCGTTGGGGAAGAAGGAGAATCCGGGCACAAAGGCCACTTTTTCCTTATCCACGGCGACCTTGAAGACTTCAGAGGAATTCATGCCGGTCGGCAGCGTGACCCACAGGAACAAACCACCCAAGGGATGGGTCCATTTGACCCCGGCAGGCATGTGTTCGGCCAGAGCATCCAGCATCACATCCCGGCGCTCACTGTACACTTTGCGGATTGTCAGCACGTGCTGGTCGATGAAACCGCCATGGCCGACTTCATAGGCCACAAACTGGTTGAACGTTGCCGTGTGCAGATCGGCACCCTGCTTGGCCAAGACCAGTTTGCGGATCACGTCGGCCGGTGCAATCACCCAGGCCAGACGCAGGCCCGGAGCCAGGATCTTCGAGAAGGTGCTCAAGTAGATGACGTTCCCGGTGTAGACCCCATTCTGGGCGCGGATCTGGTTATCCAGTACGCACACTGACGGGACATCCTCACCCTCGTAGCGCAGCTGGCCATAGGGATCATCTTCAATGATCGGCACACCGTAGCGGTCAGCCATTTCAATCAGGGTCTTGCGCCGTTCCAGTGAGGTGGTGATGCCGGTGGGGTTCTGGAAATTGGGCAGGACATACATGAACTTCGGGCTGGTGCGCAGGGCCTCAGCCAGGGACTCGGGCACGATCCCATACTCGTCCGATTCAACGGTAATGTACTCCGCCCCATAGGCATTCCAAGCCTGCAGCGCCCCCAAGTAGGTGGGCGATTCGACGATGATGCGGTCACCGTGATTGATGAAGACCTTCCCCAGCAGATCCAGGGCCTGTTGGGAGCCCGAGGTGATCATCACGTTATCCGCCGTCACCGCGATCCCCTGGCGGCTGGTATGGCGGGCGATCATTTCCCGCAGCGGCTGGTAGCCCTCGGAAGAGCCGTACTGCAGCGACTGGGGACCCTGTTTTTCCAACACTGTCATACAGGCCCGTTTGAACTCGTCAATCGGAAAGACATCCGGCGCAGGCAGCCCGCCCGCAAACGAGATGACACCAGGCAGTTCCGTCAGCTTG
>DAOQTN010000608.1:0-1962 GCA_035340555.1 Anaerolineaceae bacterium
ATTTGCTCCCGGGGGAGCAGCCAACTGGATGACCGCCGCGCCTGGCGCAGCGGTTCAGAAACGCCTGCCAGTCCCAAAGGGGTCTGGAAGCGCGTTTTGACGTCTCAAAGGGATGAACCGCCCGGGGCACCGGTGCGTCCGCAGGCGGTTGTTTGTTAAAGAGCGACAAAAAAACGGAGAAGCCGGATGGTCCTGCCGCCTGGGGCGGTCGGATGGTCTCCTGGTGCTTCTCCGTCTATTTCGGTTGTCCCGGGTCCATCCGGGAAAATCCAGACTTGTCTCCGGGGGGCGGTGCCGCCCAGCTCACGCCGTGGGGGCGCTCCGGGCTACTGCTGCGGCTGCCGGGGCGTCCCCGGGGGGTGCCGGTGGCGCCGGTGGCGCGGGTGGTGCCGGTGGTGCCGGTGGTGCGGGTGGTGCCGGTGGCGCGGGTGGCGCAGGGGGAGCGCTGTCGCCGGGTGCGAGCCGCGCCGGCTCGGTTGTGCGGATCTTTCCCTCCGGCAGTCCGGCGGCCGCCCCGGAACCTGGCAACTCATCGGCGAGCCAGACGGCCTCCAGGGTCCTTCTCCCCGCTTTGGGGTACCCGCGGGCGGCGGGGGCCAGGTCGGCTTGGTTGGGGGCTGCGGGAGCTGCCCGGGCCAGGTCGGCTTCGTTGGGATTTGTGGGAGCTGTCCGGGCCATGTTGGCTTGGTTGGAATCTGCGGAAACTGCCCGGTCAATATCGGCTTGGTTGGAATCTGCGGGAACTGCCCGGTCGATAACAGCTTGGTTGGGATCTGCGGGAACGGCCCGGTCGATAACAGCGTGGTTGGAATCTGCGGAAACGGCCCGGTCAATATCGGCCTGGTTGGGGTTGGCGGGAGCGGCCCGATCAATGTCGGCCTGGTTGGGGTTGGCGGGAGCTGTCCGGGCCAGGTCGGCCTGGTTGGGATCTGCGGGCACCGATCGGGCCGTGCCCGGTTTGCCGGGGTGAGCGTTTCGGGCTGTTCCGCTCCCGCCGGGGTACCGGGCGGCGCTCCGGATGGTTTCCGGTTCTGGGCTCGTCAATGCCGCAGGGGCGGCTGATTCCCGGCGGGTCTGGGCAAGCTGGATCAGTACATGGCGGCTGACCAGGATCTCAACCACGGAGCGCTCGCAGGTAATCTGGCGCGCCGGGGCCCCGGTCAGTTCGAAGCCGGGCGGGGCGGTGCTGATCCGGCGGGCCTTGGTCAGGAAGTCCCCCAGGCTTTCCTCGTACTCGCGGGACTGCAGCAGGCCTTCCACCCGCAGCAGGGCCCCGCGTGGAAAACCGGTCAGGGAGAGCGCGCCGTTGGTGAAACGGGCGGTGATGTAATCGGGTTCATCGCGCAAGTCGCCCAGTCGTTTGACGGGCTGGACCGGGTCGCGGTAGGAAGCCAGGCGCACAAACAGGTCGCTGCCGAACTTCCAGCTGTTGGTGACAATGCCTTCAAACAGGACAAGATTGATCATGAGCGGGATCTCCTTCCAGGGGGGCCGGCACCCGGATCGGGTGCCGGAAAAATAGTGGGCTGGTCAATGGGACCGCTGTCCAACCGGGGTGGCGGGTGGCTGCCGTCCGGGGATCCGGCGGCTGCCCGGAGGGGCCGCGGCAGCCGGAGGCCTTGGGTGAGGGCGGGGCGTGGGCTGGGGCCGGGCCAATGGTGATCCTTGGACGCGGGGGGCATAAAAAAAGGCCGGACAAACCCTCTCCGCGCTGTGGGGGAGGTGCTTTTCCGGCCGAATTGCTCCTGGTGGGCCAGGAACTCAAACTTGGGGGATCCCCGGGGGGATCATTCAATTGTGCTTACATTTAAATTATAGCACGCCCGACCGCGACAGCCCGGCGCCCCACCCGGCGGCAGCCGCCTGACGGCCCGCCCGGCTCGGGGCGAGTGGGGCCGGTCGTCAGGGCTGGCGCAGGGCCCGGACATCGGCCCGGCCGATCTCGGTGACAGTGATGTCCGG
>DAOQTN010000609.1:0-1958 GCA_035340555.1 Anaerolineaceae bacterium
GATCCTGGCGGGGGGCAAAGGCGCCCGTCTGCGCCCCTATACAACTGTCATTCCCAAACCATTGATGCCGGTGGGTAACTATCCGATTCTGGAAGTCATTCTGCGTCAGCTTCGTCACTACGGTGTGGATGAGGTCATCCTGGCTGTGGGCTATATGGCTCAATTATTTCAAGCCTTTTTCCAAGATGGCGAGCGCTATGGGTTGAAAATCAGCTATTCCTTAGAAACAGAACCCCTGGGAACGGCTGGCCCTCTGGGGCTTTTGATTGATCGCCTGGATGAGGATTTTATGATCATGAATGGCGATTTGTTGACCACCCTGAATTATCGCCACCTGTTTGAATTTCACTGCCAGAAAGGCGCTGCTGCAACTTTGGGCTTGTATCAACGCGAGGTCAAGATCGACTTTGGCGTTGTAGAAGTGGATGCCGAATCGCAGTTGGCGCGCTATACCGAAAAACCTACTTTCCAATTTAATGTCAGCATGGGCGTCAATGTCTTGAATGCCCGCATGGTGCGCCCCTACTTGCAGCCCGGCAAATATCTCGACCTGCCCGACCTGATGATGCAGCTCAAACGTGATGGTCACCCGGTCTATGCCTACAGCGAACCCTGCTATTGGCTGGATATTGGCCGTGTCGATGATTACCAGACGGCTAATGAAATATTTGAATCTCGGCAGGCTGAATTTATGCCCGGTGAGGCTGTGCCGTGAAAGTTCTGGTAACCGGCGCCAGTGGGTTTATTGGAACCCATTTACTCAAGCTGCTTGCTTCAGATGGGGTTCAAATTGCTACTCACGGCCCGGTGCCTGGCATCCTGGGCCAACATACCAGCGTCCCTTTTGAAGACCTGGAAAACTTCAGCCAGGCGATTGCAGATATTGCTCCTGATTACATCATTCACCTGGCTGGGGTTGCCAATGCTACTGCCTTTCAAGATTTTTATCACGTCAATTTTCATTATGCCGCCCATCTTTTCCGGGCATTGGAGATTGCTGGACTGAAAGATCGTCCGGTGCTACTGGTTGGCACTGCAGCTGAATACGGGCCTGTACCGGATGAGCAGCTTCCGATCACTGAAGAAACCCTGGCCAGCCCGGTAACCCACTACGGCGCCAGCAAACTTGCCCAAACTGCCCTGGGGTTGGCTCTGGCGCAGGAGGGCCGCCCGGTGGTGATTGCCCGCCCCTTCAATGTCATTGGCCCTGGAATGGGCGATCACCTCTCTATCCAGCGCTTTGCGCGCCTTATATTTAACGTTAAACGTGGCCTAACCCCACCTGTCATTGAAGTAGGCAACCTCTCGTCCTACCGAGATTTTATCGATGTCAGAGACGCGGCAAAAGCATTTTGGCAATTGGTGCAAACGCCATCGGCCTATGGGCAAATCGTCAACATCTGTACCGGTACCCCGGTATTGATCCAATCGGCACTGGATGCCTTGTTGGAGATATCGGGGGTTGCAGTTGAAATTCGCATCAGCCCAAAATATTTCCGCTCCGGGGATGTCTCCAGAAATTACGGCAGTCCGGCCCGGTTGCAGCAACTGACTGGGCTGATGCCAGCCTATCCTTTTAACGTGACTCTTCAGGATATCTAAGCAGCTTGATCTCGAGGAGTAACCTGCATGCCGAAACGCCCTGTTCATTCATTTGAAAATGACAAAGTGCGCCTGCGGTTATTGACCGCAGAGGATCTTGAGATGACCCTCAACTGGCGCAATCAGGACCACATCCGTAAATGGTTTTTCCATTCTGACGTCATTCAAATTGAGCAGCATCAACGCTGGTTTGAACAATATCAGGAGCGGGATGATGACTTTGTCTTTGTCATTGAGTATGTGGCTGAAAATTACCTGCCGGTGGGACAGATTGCGTTATATCACATTGATTGGTCCGCTCGCCGGGCGGAGTATGGCCGGATCATGATTGCAGATCCAGTCGCCCGGGGAAAAGG
>DAOQTN010000610.1:0-1941 GCA_035340555.1 Anaerolineaceae bacterium
TCCGGCCCCACTGGCAGAGGCCATCTCCCAGCCGTGCCCCAGCAGGCTGTATCCAGTGATATCGGTGGCAGCCCGGAGACCCTGCGCCACCGCCAGCTCACCGGCGGTCCGGTTGAGCCGCGTCATCCAGCCCACCGCTTCAGCCACGTCAGCCGCGGCGGCCTGCTGACGCTTGAGGGCAGTGGTGGTCACGCCAAAGCCAAGCGGCTTGCTGAGTATCAGCCGGTCACCCGGACGCGCCCCGGATTTTGTCATAATCTGCCGGGTATCCACAAAACCCAGTGCCACCAGGCCATATTTGGGCTCCTTGTCGGTCACGGTATGGCCACCGGCAATCACCACACCCGCCTCACGGCATTTCTCCGCCCCGCCGCGTAAAATCTCCGCAGACAGTTCCGCCGGCAGGGCGGGCGGCAGGGCGGCGATATTCAACGCCAGCACAGGTCTGCCGCCCATGGCATAGATATCCGACAGGCTGTTGGCAGCGGCAATGGCGCCATAATCATAAGGATCATCCACCACAGGCGTAAAAAAATCAGTGGTCAGCACCAGGGCGCGGCAATCATCCAACCGCCAGATGGCGGCATCATCCGGAGATTGCAGCCCCACCAGCAGGTCGGGATAAGCCGCCGGGTCAAATGTGTCCGCCAGGGGGCGCAGCACGTGCGCCAGCGTTTCCGCATTGAGCTTGGACGCTCAACCGGCACAGTTGGAGAGGCTGGTGAGGCGGATTTGCTTGCCGGAAGGGGTATGGGTGTTCATGGGCATTATTCCAAACCGGGGATGATGGCTCAGACCCGGTCAAGATGCATCCCTATTCCGCCTGGATGATGGCCTGCGTATCGGGCAGGGGGAAGATGAACGGCGCGTTACTGGGCAGGAACATCACCTCAATATTGGGACTGATTTTAGTGATGTATTGGTAGGTCAGCAGTTCGGGACGATCTTTGAGGGCATCCGCGATCAGTTCAAGAGCCTGGGCTTCAGCCTCAGCCTGGATAATGCGTGCATCCGCCGCACCCTGGGCTGCGATCACGGCCGCATCGGCCTGTCCCTGGGCCACCTGGCGGGCCTGCTCAGCCTCCTGCTTGCGCTGCTCAACCACATAGACCGCCTGCTGCGCCAGCTGCTCAGCAATCTGCTTCTGTTCCACCGAGGCGGCATATTCGTCTGTATAGGTGATATTGCGCAGGATGAAATCCACCAGAATGATGCCGTTTTCACCCAGGCTGGTGGACATGGTTTCGTTAATTTGGGCTACAACTTCAGCACGTTTGGACGTGACCACTTCCTCGACCCCGTATTGTGAAACGGCATCGCGAATGGCGCCTCGCACCAGCGGGCGCAGCAGTTCTGCACTGTAACGGTTCCCCCACAGGATATGCAAATTGACCACATCATCCGGGGCGATGGAATAGATCACCGAAGCATCAACATATATTTTTTGTCCGTCAGCGGTCCGGGCTTCGATCGAGTCATCGCCCTGGATCATTCCCTCGGAAGGCGCAATGGACATGGTGTAGGTTTGCCGTGAAATGGGATAGCGCACCACCGTCTCCGCAAACGGGATGATCCAGCGCAAACCAGGATGCAGGGGCTGTGTCCGGTAGCCTTCGGGGGTCACCGCCGAGATGACCACACCGCGTTCATCCGGATTGATAAAGACCAGCCCGGAAGCCACTGTGGTGAGCAGCACGGCAATGGCCCCAATAATCAGGACGCCCAGGCCACCGCGCGGCATGGGACGGTGCTGGGCAGCGCGCACGAGCAAATAAACGAAAAAGCCCACCAAGCCAATCCAGGCGAAGGTGGCCAGCCATTGAACCAAGATTGCAATATTCATGGAATTGCTCCTAAAAACCGACCAAAGGATTGAACAGGATTAATATACCATAAATTCCGGCACTGCTTGCAGGTTGGATCAAAAATCTGACCGTCCCC
>DAOQTN010000611.1:0-1927 GCA_035340555.1 Anaerolineaceae bacterium
CGCCCGCGAATCCGCCACATAAATTGAGCCATCAGAAGCCAGTGCAATCCCATGGGGATTGGTCAACTGCACCGGATTTCCGCCAACACCAATGACGATATCCGGGGTTAGTACCTGAATTTTTTCCAGATAGGGATCCACTGCAGGCTCCGGAGCAGCCGCTGCCGCAACGCCGTAGTCCCAAATCCGGGCAGCGATGTCACGCCGGATATACAACCGCATCCGGGCTGAAGGCTGCCAGTTTTCAAGGGTAAGATGATCATTATTGGTAGCTTCAGCATACAGATCGTAATCGCGATTCAGCCAGATCTGATAGAGGGCGGTCCGAAGCTGTGGGCTTTTGAGCGCATTGCCAATCTTCTGCCAGGTCAAACCATAATAATCCTGCATCGGCCACCAAAGTCGCATGTAATCGAATCCGATGAATTGATCCTTAACAATGGGTTCCAGCCGGGAAAAGTTTGCTTCGCTGACCACAATCATGTCCGCTGTCTCCAGGTCGCGGGTGGGATCAGTAAACCAACGCTTGTTGGGATAATGCCGAAAATACCACCAGCCCCCATACAAGACATCATTATCATAGGCCACAACGGCATCCAGGCCACCGGTTGTTCGGCGGGAAATTTCTTCAACCTGCTCCACGACATCCTTGAAATCACCGGCAGCGTGGGCATAAACCAGGAATTCTCTGGCGTTGTCGTAGTTGATAAACGATGCCCGGTAAGCATGGCGAACGGTTAATCCAGACAGAAAGACAAACAATATCAGCGTTGCCAAGCGCAGGACCTCAACCACCCGCCACTTGCGCAGGAGGGAAAAAACACCCCAGGCGCTAAAAACGGTGACAATTGACCAGAAAATAAATTCATAGGTGGCTGAGATTTGATCAGCCGTCAGGGTTCCCCCCAAAACCGGCTTCTGGAAGGGTGGATTGAGCCCCAGGAGGCTGCCCAGGAGACTGGCAATCCCGATAAAGAATGCCCCAATCATCGCCACTGAGGCCACGCCTTCTTTGTTTCGCAAGGCATCCCAGGAGACTTTATCAGCCAGCCAGCCCACCGACCAACCAGCTGCCAGGAGCATGGGCAGAGTGATATGTACCGTCAACCACGGCATCTTTTCACCCGCCACAGAGTAGGCGATCAAGGACGTCAGAGCCCAGAAAAGCAGCAGTGCCAGGGTGGGAATCCGGAGCGGCTGAGGGGCGGGGGCCAGCAGGACAGCCGGCTCCACCGCTTCAGACTGGTTTGATTCAGGTATCGACTCGATCTGCTGCAGTTCTGTATGCTGCAGTTCTGTATGCTGCAGTTCTGTGTGCTGCGGCTCTGTGTGCTGGGGTTCTGTTTCCCGCAGTTCGGTTTGGTTCAGTCCATTCTGCCGCGGCTTGAATTGTTGGGGTTCGGCAGCCGGAGAATCTCCGGGCACCGCGGTCAGATGCTGATGGCGGAAACCAAGATATACCGCCAGCAGTGTCCCCAATGCAGCCAGGTATTCATACATGGGAATTTGCAGGAAGGCATAGTAATACCAGGGTTGCGTCCCACGCTGTTCGCCCTGTTGACTGAGCCAGTATCCCAGTGAGCCGACAATTCCGCTGACAAACCCCAGGCCATTGGTAAAAAATGTGGTGTAAAACACCGCATAAACTGCATAGAATAAAATCGCATTGCCCATCCATAACGGAGCATTCCAAAGCAGGCCCGCAACACTGGATGCAATCAACAAAACCGACAAAGAGACAATAAAGCGAATGGCACCTGCCTGGGTGGTGTAATCCAAGGGATTCCAATCCTGTCCAATGAGGGTGCCGATGAATTTTATCGGGAAGGCCGTCAGTTGCGGCAGCACCAACGTTCCCACCAGAACGAGCAGATCGAAGGACCGCTCAGCCCGGACCACCCGCCAGCCCAGTGCCCGGATCATGGTG
>DAOQTN010000612.1:0-1918 GCA_035340555.1 Anaerolineaceae bacterium
CTGGACGCGCCTCTATTCTGACGATATCGCGGTGATCTATGGACGCTGAACCTCAACCCATTGAAATTAAGTCCTGGCCCCGCTTTCTGACAGGCGGTTTGATGGTTGCCCGCCTGCTCATGCTGCTGGCACTGCCATTGGAAGGACTGCGTGGCTACGGTGACTTTCAACATTTCTTCAATCTGGCCGCCATTCCCGGCTGGCCCTACCTGAACCACTGGGTGGAATTTCCCCCCATCTTTCCCTTTTTGATTGAACTGCTATATCGCATATCCGGTGCCCAGCAGCACACCTTCGATTACCTGCTTTTCTTCATCCTCACCGCTGCTGACGTGGGCAGCCTGCTGGTCTTTGGCCGCCTTCTAACGCACTTCAATCCGCCTTCGGCGCTCAAGCGCTGGCTGATGTACGCCCTGGCTCTGGTAGCCCTGGCCTATGCCTGGTGGTACTTCGACTCCCTGCCCGTGCTGGCTTTGCTGCTCGGCCTGCTCTGGATTATCGAGGGCCGCGAATGGCGCGCCGGCGCAGTGCTGGGCCTGGGGTTGATCACCAAGCTCTTCCCGGCGCTTGCTCTGGCGGCTGCCTGGCGGCTGCTGCCGCCGCGCCGCGCCCTGCGAGTCACGCTGCTCACCCTGGGCATTGGCCTGATCGCCTACGGCGGACTTTACCTGGCCGCACCCCGGTTCACCGCTGCCTCGCTGATTTCTCAAGGCGCCAAAGGCTCCTGGGAGACGGTCTGGGCCCTTGTGGATGGCAATCTCCGCACCGGGTCGTTTGGCCCCCTGGTGGAACGCCTGGACCCGGCTCTGGCAAATATTTCTTCGGGGCAGCCTGCCCGCATTCCCACCTGGATACCCCTTGGCCTCGCGGCCGCGTTGGGCTTCTGGCGCTTCCTGAAGGCGCGCCGCACCCCGCTTGCTGCTCTTGCCCTCACGGGCCTGGCCTGGTGCCTGCTCATGCTGGCTTCTCCCGGCTGGAGCGTCCAGTGGACGCTCTACGCTCTGCCTTTCGTGCTCCTGCTGCTGCCAGACAAAGAGGCCCCCCTGCTGGTGGTCACTTTCACCCTGGTCAACCTGCTGGAATGGCCCATTTTGCTCTCTCGCGGCCTGTTCTGGGCCATGCCGCTCACCATCATCCTGCGCGCCCTGTTGCTCGTCTTGCTCGCCATCCGTTTTGACCAGCGCGCCCGTCAGCCGTAAATATCCTTCCGCCGGTCCTCAAATACTGGAATCGTGCGCCGTGCCTGGGCAACCAGCTCAAAATCAAGGTCAGCCGTCAGCAGCGCTTCGTCCTTGCCGTTTCCCTCAATCAGCGCCTCGCCCCACGGCGTGATGATGGCACTGTGCCCGCCATAGACTGCCTCGCCAATTTCCCCCACCGCATTCACCCCGGCGACAAACATCTGATTCTCAATCGCCCGCGCCCGCAGCAAAGTCTGCCAGTGCGATACCCGCCGTACCGGCCACTCAGCCACCACCCAGGCAGCCTGCGCACCGTTCAAAGCATACCGCCGGTACAACTCTGGAAAGCGCAGATCATAGCATACCGATAACCCCGCTTCGCCCCAGTCAAACCGGGCAGTTTGAGCGGCCTCTCCCGCACCCAGCCACTGCTCCTCTTGCATCAACCGGAAGAGGTGCAGCTTGTCATAAGTGACTGTCGGCTGTCCGTCGGGTCGCAGCAGCATAAATGAATTGAAGCATTTCCCCTGCCGCTCCGTGAGATACGATCCGCCGATGGCAATTTGCTCCTCACGGCTGATTTGCGTCAGCGTGGGCAGCAGTTCAGCATTTTCGGCTGCATACCGGCTGGCATTTACCAGATCATAGCCGCTGGTCCACAACTCCGGAAACAGGATCAGTCCGCTGCCTGCCCGGGCAGCTTCAACAATCAACCATTTGGCCTTTGCAATATTTTG
>DAOQTN010000613.1:0-1917 GCA_035340555.1 Anaerolineaceae bacterium
TATACTTGGAAGTGCCAATCGGAGTTTGTTTACCCCCATTTTTTGAGATGATACATTTTCCATGTATACTTGTGGACATCCCTGCCCCCCAAAAAATAAATCTGTTTTTGTAAATTGGAGAACTACCTTGAAAAATTATCTATCCTCCAATATGGCATTCATTGCTGTACTGATGCTTGCCCTGGGCTTGCTGGCCCCCCAGCCAGCTATGGCTGCACCTGAAACCGACATCATTGTCTCCTCCCAGGCGGATGTCATTGATTACGATGACCACCTGTGTACCTTGCGCGAGGCGGTCATTGCCGCCAACACCGACTCGGCCCCCGCGTTTGGCTTTGGTGAATGCCTGGCCGGGTCAGGCGCGGATACGATCATTCTGGGAACCGGAATCTATCCCTTCACCCTGGCCGGGGCGGGTGAAAATGCATCTTTGACCGGGGACCTGGATGTCACCAGCCCGATCACGATTCAGGGCACCGGGATCGATTGCATTGTTCCGGGCAAGAACTGCACCCAGATCAACGCGGATAACCTGGACCGGGTTTTTGAGGTTTCCCGGCATGGAAACCTGACCCTGCAAAACGTCCTCATTCACAATGGTAACTCGGATGCCGAGCACGGGGGCGGGATTTATAACTGGGGCAGTCTGACACTGGATCATGCGGCCATTGTGGATTGCTATTCCAATGGTTTAGGCGGGGGCTTGTATAATGATGGAAATGCGCTCATCACCGGCTCACTGATCGTTGACAATTCCACCCCATCTCATGGTGGGGGGATCAGCAACCTGGGGGCCCTGGTTGTGAATTACAGCCAAATTGCCACCAATGAGAGCAATTCTTCTGGCGGCGGCATATTTGTTACAGATGGGACCGCGACGATTGACCATACCATATTCAACAGCAACACCGCCGGGATTTCCGGCGGTGGCATCTATATCCAGGAACCGACGACAATTAGCAACTCGGTCTTTTACAATAATTCAGCCACAGCCTCTGGCGGCGCGTTTTTCCAGAACGGCTATTACACCTCCAATTTCACCAATGTCACCATGAGTGGTAACACTGCCGAAAATGGTGGGGCGGCCGCCGTGACCATGTCCGCCGAGGCCAATCTGCTCAATGTCACCATTTTCGGTAACCAGGCCACCTCGGCGGGTGATGGAATCTTTGTGGAAGATCCGGATGCCGATGTGAACATTCAAAATTCATTAATTGCCGGGAACTTTGAGGCCAATTGTGCCGGGCAGATTACCTCCCTGGGAAACAATCTGGAAGATGCCGATACCTGCAGCCTGAATGGCCCCGGTGACCAGGTCAATACCGCGCCGCTGCTGGGCCCATTGGGCGCCAACGGTGGTTTCTCAGACACCCATCCGCTGCTTGTTGGCAGCCCGGCCATTGATGCCGGCGCTGTGACGGTCTGCCCGGACGTTGATCAACGGGGGGTGATCCGTCCCCAGGACGGGGATCGGGATGGTGCCGCCAGATGTGACATCGGCGCGTTTGAGGTCAATGTGCTCAAATACCTCTATCTGCCCGTCGCCCAGAAATAATGCCCTGAACCTGGCCGCCCAGGTCATCCCGGTAGGAAGCATTGAAATAAAGTTTTGCGCTTCCTGCCGGCGTTTGTCAAACCCCCTCATGGCTTTGGGGCCAGGCAATGGCCAGCGGACGCAAATCAATTTTTTGTCCTGAGTGAGAATTGGCACAGCCGCGCCGCTCTTGATGGCGGGCCGCCCACGGCATCAGGGCGGCCCGGCTTTTCCAAAAAATCCTCACCAATGACATCCAATCCCACATGTCGCACCTAAAGGTAGGCATTTTTAGAAATTTCGTATCAGCTGGTTTTTGGTGCAAAAGGCGATCAGGTCACCGCAGTGGTTAAAGAGATCGGGTCGGGGGTCAACGACGCTCG
>DAOQTN010000614.1:0-1916 GCA_035340555.1 Anaerolineaceae bacterium
ATTCCTCGATTACAATTAAACCTGTCTTTTGTCCGGGTGCCTGACCCGGAAATCCATTCCCTAATATTATTGTGGAGATTCTATGAATAAAAGCACACCTCTGTTTGTGCGCCTGGCTCGGCTGCTGCTGATAGCCTGCGCGCTGCTGGCTGCCGTATTTGGCGGCATTAATCAACCGGCACAAGCCGCTCCCACAACTGATGGCTGGCTGCCATTTGGTCCGGAAACCAATCCTGCCGCGCCAATGGTGGCACTGGTGCAGGCCGATGCCTACACCATCACCATGCAGGCCGCCATCCCCGGCGCCCGGGTGCAGACTACCCTGCTCAACAGCCGCAGTTATGTGGCTTTTTCGGGCGAGGGTTTTGTCCAGGGCGGCGAAATTGGGGCCCCCGACCTGCCTGTGGTACGCCGGGATATTGAAGTCCCCTTTGGCGCAGAAGTTTCTCTGGAAGTGCTCTCGATCGTCAGTCGCACCAGTGCCCTTGCCGATGTCGATGCCGGTCTAGCGGGACCCGTTGTGCCTGTCCAGGCGCCGCAGCCCAAATGTGGTGATCCGCTGGCCGCAGCCGAACCTGCTGATCAGATTTATGGCGCGGCGGCAGCCTATCCGGCCGCACCTGTACGCATCGCTGGTGAATATACCGTTCGTGGTCATCGGGTTGTGACAGTGGAAATCTGGCCGGTGGCCTACACCCCCACCACCGGTGATCTGGAACTGATCTCGGAGATCAGCTTCCAACTCCAGCTGGCTGGCAGTGACCTGACCGCCACCAATACCGAGGCCGAGCGCCTGCGCTCGGATGCCTTTGAGACCATCCTGGCCCGGAATATCCTCAATTATAACCAGGGCCGGGGGGCCTTGGCCGCTAAAACTCCCGAGAATTACCTCATCATCACGGCGGATGTCTATGCCGCTGGTCTGGCCGATTTTGTGGCCCTCAAGCAGAGCCAGGGCTTTAATGTAACCTTGGCCAATCTGACCACCGTTGGCGGCACGACCACCACCGCCATTAAGAATTACATCGAGACGGCCTATAACGGCGCTTACCCGCCTGCCTACCTGCTGCTGGTGGGTGATCATAATGACGGGACTGACAGCCTGCCCGCCTGGCCCTTCCCAGGATACAGCTATTATACCGACTTATTCTATGGCACCATGGGTGGAGCAAGCGACTATGTGCCCGACATTCACATTGGCCGCTTCCCCGTGCGTGAAACCAGTCAGCTGGCCAACATGGTGAACAATAATCGGTATTATGAAGACGATGTCACCGGTGCAGAAGACTGGGTGAAGAAAGCGGCCTTCTTGGCATCAGATGATGGCAGTTACTACGATGTTGCTGAAGGCACCCAGAACTATGTCATCAATACCTACACCCAGCCCAAAGGTTACAGCGGCATCTTTCCCATTAATCCGCAACCGGGTGGTGATAAACTTTATGCCATCACCTATAATGCCGAGAGTGCGGATGTGGTGGCTTCCATCAATGATGATCGTGTCATGGTCGTCTACACCGGACATGGCAGCCCCACCAGTTGGGCCGGACCATCCCTCGGCCAGACCCAGGTGCGCAATCTCACAGGGGTCATTTCGCCCTACGTGGTTGGGCATGCCTGTGTGACCTCTGATTTCACCACGAACGAATCTTTTGGCGATACTTGGGTGATCCAAGATGGCAAAGGCGCACTGACCTATGTGGGCACCAGCAATAACAGCTATTGGGATGAAGATGATGTCCTTGAGCGCGTGATTTTTGACACGCTCTATGCTGATCCACTGGATGTGCCCAGCGTGGGTGAAATTAAGTGGGCCGGCCTGATGGCTGTGCAAACGGAGTATCCTTCCAGCGCCAATTATTACTGGGAAGAATATCACCTGTTTGGCGACCCCAGCCTGGTGATTGTGATGGGCC
>DAOQTN010000615.1:0-1902 GCA_035340555.1 Anaerolineaceae bacterium
GGTGTGATATTTGCCAGCAGGTTTGCCCGTGGAATCGAAAATGGCTGAACACAGCCGGCGACGCGGCCCTGGAACCCCGAGCCGAAACAGCCACACCGGCATTGATTGAAGCGCTGGGGCTGTCTGCGACAGAATTCAATTTGAGATATAAGGATTCACCTATTTTACGCGCCAAACGGCGCGGGTACTTGCGCAATGTGGCGACTGCGCTGGGCAATGCAGGATTGACAGGCTCTATCCCGGCGCTGGAAAATGTGTTACTGAACGAACCCGAACCCTTAATCCGTGGCGCGGCGGCCTGGGCGCTGGGGCAAATTGGTTCGACAACCAGCCAGCAAATCTTATGGGCTGCTCAAAAAATGGAGGGCGAGCCAGAAGTCCAGATGGAGATTCGGGCTGCCCTCCAAAAGATGTGAACGTCAGAAAGGTTACGGTGTGGGGGTGGCAGTGGGCGCTGTCGTCGCGGTGGCTGGCAGCGGGGTCAGCGTGGGCTGCTTGGTGGGAGTCGGTGTGACCAGATTGACCGGGATGATCAGTTTCTGACCTTCATAGATTGTGTTGATGGTATCCAGGGTCAGGCCGTTATCTCGGATGGCGACAATGGCATCCACGGTGGTATTGAACTTTTCAGCAATGACGCCCAAGGTTTCGCCTGCGCCAACGTAATACTCGATGCGCGTTCCAGCAGGCAAATCCGGCGGGAGCGGCGTGGCGGTAGGCAGGGTTTGGTCGGGGGCCGGAATGAGGATGACTTGCCCCTCAGTAATCGGGCAGGTGCCGGGGGTGAAGCCATTGATGGCTAACAGCACTGAGAGCTCAACATTCTGAGCAACGGCAATGTCCCAGCAGTTGTCATTGGCCTGAACGGTGTATTCCCGCGGGCCGGTGGGTGTGGGTGTCAACGTGATGGTGGGGGTTTCGGTGGGGGTATTGGTGACCGTGGGGGTGGGTGAGGGCACCGTGGGGGTAGCCGTGAATGTGCTGGTTGGGGTGGGTGTTTTGGTGGCAAACAGGGTAAAGCCAGAAGGCTTATTGTCACCCGTCAGCCAGGCGATGAGGATGATAATCCCCACGGCTACAAGCAGCACCGCCGCGCCGCCCACCAGGAACGGCATGAGCTGCTGGCGTTTTTTATAACCCTCGATGATGTTTTGTGGATTCTCTTTTCCACTCATTGGCATATCCTTTGTTGTGATGATGGTCGGGCCGGATTGCCCGAAAACCATGAGAGTCACGTTGATAAACAACGTTCATGAGTATTCTACTACGAAAGTCAAGGATTCGGCGAGGGTTGGAGCAATCTGAAAATTGGGTGAAATAAAGGGTCATTCGGTTGTTTTGAAAGGCAAGGCGTATGATATAATCGTTTTGTTGCACATTCCCGATTGTTTTCAAATTGCATTGGAGGCTTTTCATGGAGATTGTTCATACCCCATTCAAACATTGTGACGTCATCAAAGTCCAGGGCCGCATTGACAGCGCCACTGCCCCCAAGTTTGCCGAGGCGATCAATGCGATCACTGAGCAGGGACGTTATCGGATTGTGATTGATATGAGCGAGCTGGCGTTTATTTCCAGCGCAGGCCTGCGGGTGCTGATTGGCACTCAGAAGACCTGCAAACGCTATAACCGGGGCGAACTGACCCTGGCGGAAGTTCCCGCGAACATTAAGAGCACCCTGGAACTGGCAGGTTTCAATATCCTGTTCAAGTTCTATGATTCGGTGCTGACTGCGGTAGGCAACTTCTAAGCCTTTTGCCAGAGCATGACAACCTACACGTTTCCAGGACGCTACGATAGTCTGGAACAGATTGCTGCTATCGTCCGCCAGGCCGCCCAGGATGCCGGGTTGAGTTCATTTGCGGTGTATTCTGTGGAAACCGCAGTGGATGAGGCCTGCTC
>DAOQTN010000616.1:0-1902 GCA_035340555.1 Anaerolineaceae bacterium
ATGCCTTTGATCCGCGCGTTTATCTGCATCGCTTTTTTGACTTCTGCACCGAACCCTACATCTTTCTGGTTGATGAGGCGCACAACCTGCCAGACCGGGCCCGGGAAATGTATTCGGCTGAGATTGATAAAAAAAACGTACTGGAGCTTCAGCGAGCGCTAAAACCGCACCTGCCCGATTTGGCCCAAAAATTAAATGCGCTCAACAAGGTTATGCTGCAAATCCGCAAGGCCTGCCAGGCGGCAGGGAAGGAAGCCCTGATAGAGAACTCGCTTCCAGAAGAATTGCTCAAGGCCATACGAAAATTCAGTCAGGCGGCCGAAGACTGGCTGGCCTTGAATCAGGCGGCCGAGTTCAGGCAGGACTTACTGACATTCTATTTCCTGTGCCTGAACTACCTGCGCACTGCCGAGTATTTTGACACCTATTATGTGTCTTACTTTGAGAGACAAGGGGCATCTGATTTGAAGGCGAAGTTGTTCTGCCTGGATCCGGCGCCAATGCTGGCGGCGCCATTGGAGCACAGTCAATCGGCGGTCTTTTTCTCAGCCACGCTGCTGCCGATGGATTATTTTATGCGGCTTTTGACCGGTGACGCACGCCACCCCAGACAAATATTCCAATCGCCTTTTCCTATTGAGAATACCTGCCTGTTAATTCAAAATCAGATATCTACCAAATACGCACAACGGGCTGATTCTTATGCTGAGATAGCGGCGACCATTGAGGCCGTGTGCAACACCCATGTGGGTAATTACCTGGTTTTCTTTCCATCCTATGCCTATCTGGCAGCTGTGCTTGAGATCCTTAAAGATAAACTGCATGAAGAGCAGCTTATGGTTCAAGAACGAGCAATGACAGAAGTTGACCGAGAAGCCTTTTTAGCGCGGTTTTCAGCCAGTAATACAACGACCCTGGTTGGGCTGGCTGTGATGGGCGGCATCTTCGGCGAGGGGATTGATCTGGTGGGGGAACGGCTGATTGGGGTTGTGATTGTTGGTGTGGGGGTGCCACAGTTAGGATTAGAACGTGATTTAATCAAGGCTTATTTTGATCAAAAGAGCGGCAGCGGGTTTGCCTATGCATACCAGTACCCAGGGTTCAACCGGGTGCTGCAGGCAACCGGACGGGTCATCCGCACGGAGACAGACCGGGGAATCATTGTCTTAATTGATGACCGGTTTACCCATGCCCGTTACCGCCAATTATTTCCCACCCACTGGCGGGGGTTTCAAGTGGTTCAAAATGTGGATGAGATTAAAGATAAGTTGACCCGATTCTGGGCGCAGGATTAATACCTGTTTCCTTTTTTCTAAAACGGGGTATGATTGAAGCATATCCCGATTAATCACAAGGACTGATGATGAACGCCCAAATCCTGCCCAAAGCAAATTCGTTCTTACACCCCGGCGGCGCTACAGGCTGCATTCTGATGCACGGTTTTAGCTGTTCACCTGAGGAGATGCTGCCGCTGGATGCCTTTCTAACCGAGAAGGGCTATACCACGCTGGGGCTGCGTTTTGCGGGGCACGGGACCACGCCCAGGGATCTGAAAGATGTCCGCTGGACCGACTGGCTGGCGAATATTGAGGATGCCTTCCATATACTTCAGGGGAGCTGTCAGCGGGTGGTCTTGATTGGGCAGTCTATGGGGGGAATACTTAGCCTGACGGCAGCGGCTTATTTGCCGGTCGAGGCTGTCATTGCGCTCTCAACACCGTTCTGGGTACCCACAGCATCGGAGAAAGTGGTGAATCGGCTTTTGACGTTGATTCAGCCGACCATCAGGAAAAGAAATGTGCAGCCCCACCCGGAGTGGGGTTGGCGGCGCGAGGCCGGTTATCCGGCTTATGCGCAGTTCCCGGCTAAAATTAACCGCCAGACTACACTGCTGATGAAGGC
>DAOQTN010000617.1:0-1895 GCA_035340555.1 Anaerolineaceae bacterium
CTTAAAAAGCTGAAAACCCGGCAGACAAAGCTGCGGTGAAGCGACGGCAAGGTGTAGGTGCGCAGAATGGTGACACCCGGGAAGGGCTCCTCCCGGCTCACCCAAGCCGCCCGCCGGCCGGTCGACCCTGTCAGGTAGCTGACCGGGCTGGCAATCAGGGTCAAGCGGTGCCCCTGGCTGGCCATCTGCCGGGCCATTTCAATGTGGCGGGTGCCGCCGGCCTCGTCCAGGGCGGCAAAGGCCTGATGAATCAGCAGGATATGCATGGGCGTATTGTATCTTATTTTCCATCCACCGCCCATGGCCGGGTGCTCCGACACCGGAGAGCTGCCGGCAAGAACTGGATTTTGCACCGATACGCACCGGGGGCCAGCCAACTCAAGCACTGGAGAACATTTTCATCAACGCGGAGAGAACCCCGCGTTGATCCGGCAGGCTCGGCGTTGATGGGCTATTTCAAGAAGTCGTAATTGCCGGGGCCTAAATCCAGTTTGCCTTGAAAGACGGCAAATCCCATCAACTTGTCCACCCAGACACAACCATCCTGATCAAACCCAACGGCATCATCCCAGAGATTTTCGCCGATGCCATCCGGGGTCAAGAGGATCGCTTCCTCCCCATTGTAGACCGAGAGGACATCCTGCTTGAGCACCCAAATTCGATTTTGCGAGTCAACAGCAACGCTGGTAAGCCAGCCTTGGTACCAGGGAAACTCGTCCGCTGAGAAGGTAAACCATTTTCCGCTGCTGAAAACAACCAGTCCGCGCTCTGTGGCCGCCCAGATTCGGCCATCCTGGTCCAGGGCCAAGGCGTTGACATAGTTGGAGGGCAGTCGGCCATTTGCTGCTGAATAGGAAGTCCAAAAGCTCCCATCATACTTGAAGATGCCATCATCAGAAGCGATCCAATAATTGCCGTCTGAATCAAACAAAGCGTCCTTCACGATGTGCATTCGGAAATCTTCCTTAAACGGATTGCTGGCGTAGTTCCACCCGCCGGCATCCAAAATATCCAAACCGGATAAGGTCACAGCATAAATTTGTCCGGTTGGGCTGACAGCCAAACCGCCAATAATATTGGCTCTCAGGGCATTGACGCCCGGGGCAATCGTTTGCCATTGATCGTTTTCAATATCGTAAATTAACAGATTGCCGCCAGCAGAACTGGCGTAGGAGCCGGCATAGACATGGGTTTCAGAAACCGCCATGGTTCTCAGTGCATCGCCACTCAGCGAGGGACGGTCTTCCGGGTGCCACCAATTGTGCCATTCCTGACCATCGAACATGAGCAAGCCGTGCCCATCGGTGGCCACCCACATGCGCCCCTGGTCATCTTTCTCAAAAAAATTGGGGTACAAATAATACTCTTCGGAAAATTTCACCCAATCATTTTGCTGGTCGGGTAAATTTTGCGTCACCGCGCAATTTAGCAATTCATTGGGCTTGGGATTTTTTGAAACCGTAACAGGTGGGCTGACTTCCGCACTCACAAATGGCCGGAGTAGATCACTCGTCGATATCCCACAGGCCAACGAAAGGACCAGCAGCACGATCGCGGCCACAATGACTTTCCCACGATATTTGAACATGATGTCTCCTGAATTTACCGGATGGGTATTTATTTAAGCAGTTTCAAACCAGACAATATCCCCAAAGTGACGAATGCCAATCCCAGCAGAGAATAAAAAATTCTGGCGCCAGTTCTGGTCAGGATCCTGACAAAAAACCGGACCTTCCTGGTCTCCATGAACCAATTAAAATCCATGACAGCACAAAAGATTGTCAGAAGTCCGATCAAGATCAATACCATGCTTGCAACTGGCATGATGCCCTCCCCAAAAGATTAGTATCAACCAATGATAACATCATTCCGCCCTGGCTTCCGGTGGGCCACTG
>DAOQTN010000618.1:0-1894 GCA_035340555.1 Anaerolineaceae bacterium
TCTGAACTGGAAGCCACTGCCAGTTTGAGCCCATTAGATTTCGCTTCATCCAGCAGTTGTTGTACTCCTGGCAGGGGTGGCTGGTTGTCAATAATCAGATTGGATTCAATCTCAGCTCGCTGATGCAGCGCATCCCGGTCAATCGACAATCCGGTTTGTTCTTCCAGATAGATAGCCGGATTAAAGGCCTCGTAAGATGACCCCACGCAGCGTACCCAGGTGCTCAACTCTAATTGAGCATGATATTCTTCATAGACGCGCTGCCAGCTTTGAAAAATTGGCAGCTCGGTCTCAAGAATCAGACCATCAAAATCAAAAACCAACCCATGCAGATGACTCATTGACCGCATCCATCCGGTGCAAAAATTACCACAAGGCGCACCGGGCATTTATTATACCCGGTGCGCCGCATAATTCACGGATATTTCGAGGTGTTTACTTGAGCATTTCCTGCCCGCCAAAATCGCGGTACGGCGACACAAAGCTCAAAATATGCTCATCTTCAGGTGTCATCTTATTCTGAACCATTCTGACAACCAGCTCAGCCACGCCCGGCCCAAGCATCAAACCCTGTCCACACATCCCCGCCGCCAGCAAGAAGCCTTCGGCTTCTTTGGTCCACCCAATGATCGGGTAACCGTCTGGTGTCATAGGGTACAACCCGCGCCATGTGCGCCGTACACGGATATTCTTCAGCCGCGGCATCACTTCCAGCATGCGCCGGGTCACCATGGGCAGAAAGTCACTGGTTTCGCGTTGATCCATGCCCCAGATCTGCGGACTGGGGGTAATGCAGAAGATAATCTGCCCGGTCAGGTGCTGATAGAAATAAAAGTTAGAAGATCCCGGTGCAGGTCGGATATCAACAATCATTGGCTCAAGGAAATGCGCCACCGGCTCGGTAATAGCCGCCTCGTGCGAATCAGGGTTCACCGGCACATTTACTCCCGCCATAGCCCCAACTTCTTTTGCCCAGGGCCCTGCCGCGTTGATCACCACGTCTGCGCTGTAGCTTGCCGTTGGTGTACGCACGCCAACCACCCGGCCCTGCTCAATCACTAGCTCTGTCACCTTTTCATCAAAGTGGAAGGTGACGCCCGCGGCCACAGCCTGGGTGTAGAATGAATGCACTGCCAGCAATGGCGAAATGCTCCCATCTTCCGGCGAAAAAGTGCCGCCAATCAACCCTTTAGGATTAAGGTCTGGCGATACTTGCAGCATAGTATCATGATCCAGCCAATCGATATTAAGCTGATAGTCTCGTTTTTGTTTTTCAACCAGGTTTTTAAGCGCCTTCTCTTCCTGCTCTCGATAAGCCACAAAAGCATATCCGCCCTGATACCACTCAATATCATCACCGGTTTCTTCCTTCCATGTGCGGAAAATTTCAATACTTCGCTGGCACAGGCGCACTTTTGCCGGGTCTGAATGGGTGGCGCGAATACCGCCAATCGCTTTTTTGTTTGACCCCTGTCCAACGCTGGCAAACGGGTCTAAAACTAAAACCTTATATCCGGCTTTGGCCAGAAACAGAGAGGTTGGGGTGCCGATTGACCCGGCCCCAACAACAATGACATCATAGTGTGGGATTTTCTTCTCACTCATGGCTGGTCTCCGAATCTTCTGCGCCGGCAAAAACGCTGAGCGGCACTTCTACAAAAATGGGGCGTTTTGTTACTTCCACAATTTCATCTACCGGAATGCCTTCCTCGCGGAACAACCGGTGAATAATGGCCGGGCAGGTTTTAGACCCACAGGCACCCATACCAGCCCTTGTTACGGTCTTGATTTCGTTGATATCTCGGTATCCAGACCGAATTAACGCCCGGATGTCGCCAGCAGTAACGCGTTCACAGCGGCATACAATGATGTCATCCTCAATATGCTCGATATA
>DAOQTN010000619.1:0-1894 GCA_035340555.1 Anaerolineaceae bacterium
GCCGGCGACCTTTCCAGTTCTGAACCAGCGCCAGGCAGTGCGATACGAGATACCGGGTTGCTGGGCATAAACGCTCAACTTCATACCCTGATACTGGCACAAATGTTCTTATTTGTCAACTCATGGACACAAAACGAATAATCAAATTCGATACCTGAAACCCTGAAAATAAACCTCTTGACAACGCTAAAAGTTGAGGTACAATGATACAAAGATACAATCATACAATTGAGGAGGCTGGATGGTCGAATTGCAGTTGGATCTAGATCTACGCTCGGCGGTGCCCGTCTATATTCAAATAGTCGAGCAGGTGCAGCGACAGGTGCTCAGCGGCAGATTGCAACCCGGCGATCAGCTCCCCACCGTGCGCCAATTGGCCGCTGAGTGGCGGATCAATTTCAACACAGTGGCCCGGGCCTACCGCCTGCTGGATGAAGGTGGCTTGATCTCCACCCAGCACGGACGCGGCACGTTCATCCTTGAAGCAGCTGACTTGGGCAACCAGGAAAACCTGCGACGTGAAGCGCTGCAAAGTCTGATTGTGCGCACCTGGGATGAAGCTGTCCGCCTGGGCTACACCCTGGCTGAAGTAGGGGCCGCCTTTCAAGCCGAACACCAGCACCGGATGGGTGCTGACCACTAACCCTGTTTTCTGTGATGGAGGATGTTATGCAACCAAAAAATACTGATACTCTGTTTGTCCGCAAGCAGCCGCCTGGTTTTAATGCCCTGAGCGGAGCCCTGATGACCATTTGCATGCTGATCGGCATTGGGGGGGCCGTATTGATGGACGGCCGCGTACCTGATGGCTGGATTGTGGTTTTTACTTTCTTTTTCATCCTTTTGGGCTTATTTTTCTTCTACGCCCTGCGGGTGGCCCGCCAGTGGGAAAAGGCAGTCGTGCTGCGCCTGGGCCGATTCCTGGGCTTGCGCGGCCCGGGCGTCTTCTGGTTGATCCCTCTGTTGGATACCGCTGCCGCCTGGATTGATCAACGCGTGATGGTAACCCCCTTCAATGCTGAAAAGACCCTCACTCGAGATACGGTCCCGGTCAATGTGGATGCCGTGCTCTTCTGGGTGGTGTGGGATGCCGAAAAGGCCGCCCTGGAAGTGGAAGATTATCGTGCTGCGATCGCCTGGGCTGCCCAGACCGCTCTGCGCGAGATCATCGGACAGATGACACTGGCAGATATTCTGGTCGGCCGTGATAAGATGGACGCCGATCTGCAGAAGATCATTGATCAACGCACAGCCCCCTGGGGCATCACCGTGCAGTCGGTCGAGATCCGTGATGTGATCATCCCCACCGACCTTGAAGCAGCCATGAGCCGCCAGGCTCAAGCCGAGCGAGAACGCCAGGCCCGTGTGATTTTAGGCGAAAGCGAAATGCAAATTGCTGACAGTTTTGCCGAAGCTTCACAGGCCTATATCAACAACCCCACCGCCCTGCACCTGCGCGCCATGAACATGCTGTTCGAGGGCCTCAAAGAAAAAGGCGCCATGGTGATTGTGCCCTCCTCTGCCGTGGATACCATGAACCTGGGCGCTACCAGCGGCTTGATCTCATTGGCGCAGAACGCCGACCGTCAAACCAAAGAAAACGAACAGGCGTAACTTTTAACCACCGCCCGCGGGTTGTTTTCACCAGCCTGCGGGCAACATCTTCAAGGAGAATCTGATGGCTTTCGACTTTGAACAATTCCTGCCCCTGCTCATCCCGATTGCCCTGCTGCAGCTCGGGTTGATGGTTTTCGCCCTGGTGGACTTGCTGAGACGGCAGCGCACCAAGGGACCTAAATGGATGTGGGCACTGATCATCATCCTGGTCAATTTTATCGGACCGGTGGTGTACCTGCTGGCCGGGCGAGAGGAAGACGAAGCATGAGCGCCATTC
>DAOQTN010000620.1:0-1891 GCA_035340555.1 Anaerolineaceae bacterium
ACCAGCGCTTGCGGGAAGCGTTACCTTCGACTTCATGAACCAAAGATACAGTACCATTCGTAATCGTAATCTGGTAATCTGGTAACCTGGTAATCCGATAACCTGGCAATTCAGCAATTTAACATGTCACAGTCAGTAATACGGCGGGTTGGTCATTGGATAATTTGATAAATCGCATTGCTTGACGGGTTTTGTCAATTAAGATACGATACTTGCATGGATGAACAGGCACTCGTCGTCGCGGCCCGCGAGGGAGATTTAAACGCATTCAACCGTCTGGTGGTGACCTATCAGGACATGGCGTTCAACCTGGCCTGCCGGATGTTAAATGACGATGATGCCGCCGCCGATGCCACCCAAACGGCCTTTCTGTCGGCTTACCGCAATCTGGGCAATTATCGCGGGGGTTCATTTCGCGCCTGGGTGATGCGAATGGTCACCAACGCTTGTTATGATGAATTGCGCCGCCGTCACCGTCGTCCCACCACCCCACTGGAACCGGTCAATCCGGAGGATGACGAGGAAGTTGAATCCCCCACCTGGCTGGCCGACCCTTCCGCCAGTCCGGAGCAAACGCTGGAACAGCGTGAGTTGGAGCACGCCATTGAACATTGCCTCCAGGCCATGCCGGACGATTTCAGAGCGGTGATCATTCTGATTGACCTGGAAGGATTGGATTACAGTGAGGTTGCCGTCACCGTCCGCACCCCCCTGGGAACCGTCAAGAGCCGGCTGGCACGCGCCCGGCTGCGGCTGCGTGACTGCCTGGCCCGCTTTGGGGAACTTTTGCCCCCCCAGTTCCGTCTGCTTATCAAGGATCAGCAATCATGAGCAACAAACGGAACCCCCAGGACTGGCAACTGCTCTCCGCCTATATGGACGGAGCCCTGCCCCCGCGCCAGCGGGCCAGCCTGGAGGCCCGGCTCGATGCCGAACCCGACTTGATGCATGACCTGCTGCAGCTGCAGCAGACGCGGCGCATCCTGCGAAGCATTCCCCACAAGCGCGCCCCCCGCAGCTTTGCCCTGACCCCGGCCATGGTGGCAAAAAGCCGCCGGATGCCGTTATTTGCAGTGCTCCGGCTCTCATCCATTACCACTGCCGCACTTTCAGCACTGCTGGCCATCTTTGGACTGCTGCCCCAGCTGGCCAGGATGCCTGCAGCCACAGCTCCGGTGTCATATGAAGCGGCAGTGCCCGACACGGGCCCCATGATGGCCAATACCGAAGCACCCGCCGAGGCTGCCCCACCCCTCATTCAGTGGGGACAGTCCCCTGACGCCTGGGGCTCGGCCGGCGGGATGGGCGGCGGCGGCGATGGCAATGTGGCTGTTGATACCATGCCAAACGATACTGCCATCCTTGCGGAACCACAACCGACAGTGGTTGCTCAAGCCCAACCATCCGATCCCCGCCTGATGCCAACCCCCACCCCCGCCATCAACGTGCTGGTTCCACCACCGGCACAGACCCCGGAACCAGTCATCGAAGCGCCGGTTATGGGTACGGCAATGCCTGAGTCCACAGCCAGACCCACTGAGTCACTCAAAGAATTGGTTGACGAGAATACCCAGCCGATTCTGGGCATAGCCCCCACGGAAGAACGCGGCCAAGTCACTGCCCCAGCACAGCTGCCGACAATGGAAACACCGACCGGCGATTACACGAATACTGAAGGCCAACCTCAATTTCGTTTGTGGCTGGTCTGGGCCACTGTACTCAGTGGCGCCCTCTCCCTGGTATTTGCATTGATTGCCTGGTGGATTCGACGGCGCTGATCAAGCGTCACCTGACCTCTCCAACGCGGCGACAGCCTCATGATTTGCCTGGTGGATCCGGCGGCGCTAGGCCATGCGGCGCAGGGCGCGTTCAGCGATCAAGGTCAGCCAGG
>DAOQTN010000621.1:0-1887 GCA_035340555.1 Anaerolineaceae bacterium
CCCGATCGGACAAGCGATCAGCCTCATCCATATTATGCGCGTCAAAAGACCGTCATCCTGACCACGCATAATATGGATGAGGCTGATCGCTTGTCCGATCGGGTGGCCATCATTGACCATGGTCGTTTGTTGGTCATGGATGCGCCTGAAGCCTTGAAGCGGACCCTCGGTGAGGGGGATGTGCTGGAGATGGATCTCGCTCAAACGCTGCCAGGTTCGGCCGCAACAGCCTTACAGGCGGTCGGCGTGCAGGTCCAGACAGCCAACCACACGCTGGTCCTGCGCGGCCGGGTGCTGATTGAAAAGCTGCCGGCAGTTCTGGAACTACTCCACCAGAACGGCATCCAGCCCGGCGAGACGCGTATGCGTTCCAATACACTGGAAGATGTCTTCATCGCCATAACCGGGCGCCGGCTGCGGGAATAATCAAGATTTGAACACAGGGACAACAATGCGACTTTGGAATATATTCATCAAATGCGCCCGGGAGCAGAAAAGGGACTTGTGGGTCTTGATGCTCAGTCTGGTTTTTGCGCCATTGTTTGTTTTCATATACTGGCTCATGACCAGTGCGGGGGGGTCCACCACCTACGGACTGCTGGTCATTAACCTGGATCAGGGGTATCAGAATCTTCGATCCGGTGAGGTGTTGGTGTCCCAGTTGAAAGATTTTTCGTACGAGAATGGGGCTCCCTTTTTGAAGGTTATCGAGGAGACGGATCGCAACGCCGCCGAAGCACGTTTGCACAACCGGGAAGCTGCGGCCCTGCTGATTATCCCGGAGGATTTTTCTGAGGTGGTCGCAGGGATGGGAACGGGGTGGGCGGCTGGATCAACCCGGTTGGAATTTGTGGGCGACCTGACCTACCCGACCTATACGATTGCGGCTGTTTCGGCCATGACCGTGGCAGAAAACTATGTTGACTCGCTGCGGGGAGAACCCCAACCGGTTGGCTATTTAGAAACCCCGTTGGGGGCCTCTGCTTCCAGAAGTGAATTCGAAAATTATATGCCGGGGTTGTTCATTTTTGCCGTGGTCATCACCATCTTCCAGGCTGCCATGCTCGTGGTGCGCGAGAGTGAAGGCGGCAAGCTCATTCGTTTACGCCTGGCAGGGGTGAGCTCCTTTGAATTCCTGGGGGGTGTCTCCACCTGGCTGGTGCTGGTCTCGGTGGTCAGCGCCGGGTTGACCTTCGCCACCGCCGTTTTACTGGGGTTCACCAGCCAGGGACCGCTCTGGCTGGCGGTGATGATCGTTATTTTCACCAGTTTTTCCATTATCGGCACCGGCATGATTGTGGCCAGCTTTGCCAAAACCGTCTCGCAGGCATTTGTCATTGCCAATTTCCCGCTGGGGTTCTTGATGTTTTTAACCGGAGCAGCTTTTCCACTGCCGCGCACCAGCCTGTTCACTATTGCCGGTCATGAGATCGCTTTCGCCGACATCCTGCCACCGACTCATGCCGTGATTGCGTTGAACAAAATCTTCACCCTGGGAGCTGGTTTCCAGGATGTTATTTTTGAGTTGATTCTACTCATAACCCTGTCAGTTTTATATTTTGCCATTGGGGTTCTTCTGTTCCGGCGCACAAGCTTGCGGTAAGATCGTCGTTTGGACTTGCCTGCGCCAAACCGCCTGAATGATCCCGGGCGGTTTTTCGGGTTTTCACAGTTGGGACCAAATCTCAGTTTGGGGGCAAAAAAACCACCACATGATCTGGAGGAATTTTCAACGAATTGCCTTCTTGACCGCCGCGGTCACTGGCCGTAGAATCATATTCATAGAATCGAATGTTGTTGCCCGTACCCAGCCTTTTGAACGCCAGGCTCAAATCTTCAAGGCGCTGACGCACCCAGCCCGCCTGGCCATTCTGGAGATTTTACGCG
>DAOQTN010000622.1:0-1881 GCA_035340555.1 Anaerolineaceae bacterium
TCATGGGCACCTACGATAACACCAGTTACCCGGGTGCCAACTGGTATGTGGACCTTCCCGCGTTGGCGGCAGGCACACAAGTTGAGTACCAGCTTTTCGTGCGCGCCACTGACAGCGTGGATTATGGATTCAGCGGGATCAACTGGAACTATGTGGTTCAGAATCTGCCGAACACCGTTTACGTCGATTTCTCCTGGGCGGCAACCGCACCGGGCGCAGACCCGGATGATGTCGGTCCGGCGACCAATTTCGGCGGCGATGCCTTTGCCACCATCCAGAACGCCATCAATGGCGTGGCGGCCGGTGGGACCATTCACATTGCCGGCGGAACCTACGTCGAAACCTTGACGGTCACCAACAAGCAGATCAGCTTTATTGGCGCTACGGATGGCAGCGGCGATCCCCTGCCCACCATCCAGGGGTCGCTGTCCATCGATCTGCCCGGAGCCGATGACAACTGGGTCATCCAAAACCTCAACTTCACGCCGAGCAGTACCACTGGCACGCTGCTCACTCTGAAAAATGTGCATAACGTCGGCGTGACCAACTGTACCTTTGATGGGGCAGGACGGTTTATGCAAACCCCCAGCGTGGTCGGGGTTAACCTGGTCTCCGGACCAAATGGAAACGATCATGTGACCATTGCGAACTCCGAATTTAAAAATGGCCTCTATGTTTCCATCCAGGGCTATGTTAACTACCTGACGGTGAGTGAAGCCACGATTGAAAACGTCAAAAGCGGTATCAACCACATTGGCGGTGGGGGCAATCTGGTGGTCGAAAACAGCAGCATCAGTGTGGTTGCCCAGGCTGCTGGGAGTGATACCTACGGCATTCGTTTTGCCAATACAGCAGCCACTGAAAACATGTCGGTCACCGGCGCCACAATTACTGTTGACAAAAACGGTCTGATTGCGGACCCGGGAACCTATCACAGCGCCATCATCCTCCGGACAGCGGCGACGGGCGTGCTGGAAGTGGAGAATTCTTCCATCAACGGCGAGGTGGTCAACCTGTCGACCACAACCCTGAATGCCTCCGGAAACTGGTGGGGCACGGCGGTGCCGGCCGAGGTCAAAACCCTGGCCAACGGCGGCAGCCTGGTGGACTACACCCCCTGGTTGAACTCCGGCACAGATACGATCATCACCGCTTCTGGCGCAGGCTTCCAGGGCGATTTCTCCTACCTGAACGTGGACGATGACAGCCCGCAAACCGGAGTCGTCGGCCGCATCCAGGAAGCCATTGATCTGGTCTCCGGCAGCACCGTGAATGTGGCTGCCGGTCTCTACGACGAGCGGATCAACATCACCAAGAAGCTGACCCTGCTGGGGGCAACGGCGGGTGAAAGCAAGAAGGACTACGTCCCGCCAGCCGGGTACGCTTATGACCCGGCTGTGGAAACCATCATCCAACCGACTGCGGACCTGGACGTCTCTGTGGTGCGCATCGGGGCGGACGAGGTTGTGGTGGACGGCATCGTCGTGGCCAACACCGGCATTTTGACCGCCGGTAACATGAAAAATCTGGTGGAATTCACCCACACGGTGGCTTTCCCGGTGGGCTCACAGCTGATTAATAGTGTGGTTGGCCCCCTGACCGGCCCCACTCAGGACGGCACCCTGGGCCGATTTGGTGTTGTGGCCCCAGGCCCCAGCACCACCAGCGGCATCAAGACCCGCATCCTGACCATCAGCGACAACTACGTCTATGACTGCCTGGGTAACGGCGGCGGCGTGGCCATTATTGGCGCCATGGACACCGGTGACGAACTGAATGCCGGGACCCAGATCGTCAACAACACCATCACCGGCAACCACCGCTCTGGCATTGAGATTGCCGGTGAAATCAGCGGTACGGCAGACACCCCGGTCTTGATTG
>DAOQTN010000623.1:0-1874 GCA_035340555.1 Anaerolineaceae bacterium
CGTAATTCAGTGTAAAAGGTTTTAGAAATTGGTGACAAATTGGATGAAGAATCCACCAAGACAAGTTCTCAGAGTCAACTACCGGAGCCAGCCTCTGATCCCGCCCTGTCAAACGGGATCAGAGCGGCAAGATCGGCTGTCTGCCCTCTTTCAATCAAGCAGGAATTTATTGGCGGCGGCCAGGTCCCGGGTGTTGCCAGCGGTTAGGCCCCAGGGACGGGCAAAAGATTAGCTGGAACGCAGCCCTAGTGGCACTCGGCCCGCCCTTCATCTAACACAAGCCCGTCAGGGGCCGTGATGAACTGCCAGGAATAGCCATCAACATAGAGACCCAACCGCAGCACACCATGATAACCAATCACCGCAGCCTGACTGTTGGCCATGCGATCGCCTGGCAGTTCGCGCAGCAAAGCCCCCCCCGTTCCAACAATAAATTGCCGCACCCCGTAGGCTTCGTCCAGCACCCCTGCCGGAGATTGGGGCGCGAACCGTTCATAATGATGATCATGGCCATTGATGACCACCTCCGCCCCCACGGCATACAGGACATCCCATAAGGGGGCGACATCAACCGATGGCCCATGTTCCCCGGACGTGAACAACGGATGGTGCCAGTATGCCAGAGTGCAGCCCTCCGGATGGGCGGCCAGTTCATTCAGCAGCCATTCATATTGGGGGGAACCAGGACCACAACCACCGATGCGTTCACAATTGCTGTTTAGTGAAAGAATATGCCAACCATTAAGCTCGTAGCTATACCAGCCCTGCAGGCTGGGCCCGGCCGCCGGGCCAAAATAGCCAAAATAGCCGGCGGCATAATCCGTCTTGTAGTCATGATTACCGGGTGCCGGATGGATGCGGTCAACGTGCCGCCCCCAGGAAGGATCAAAACAAAAGGCAAATTGTTCCGGCGTGCCCTGTTCATTAGAGTTGTCCCCTGCCGTGAAAACATCCCCACTCAGGCGGTCCAGCAGTTGGGCGGTAAGTTCGCTGCCGGGATTGTCACAAACGGCAATGTCTCCGGCGCCAATCAAATGAGACACCGGCGATGGTTTTAGAACCAGCGGCAGCCTCAATTGGTAGCGGGCAACTTCCTGGGGAACGCCATTGGAGGGTGTTGCACAAGAGAAAAAGATACCTTGACCAGGGGCGGGATTGAATCCCGCGTCATTCAACGCCGTGCAGTCTGTTACCGGCAGGGATGATCCGGTCAACGCACATCCCGTCAAACTCAACAAGAGGAGCAAACCCCAAGCCCCCGATTTTACCGACATTCCCCCACTCCATAGTCACTTACAGAGCCATCAGCTGTAATAAATTGCCAGGAATAATCACCCTCCCCCAATTCCAGCCGCAACACACCGTAATCTATCACCCGGCTGGATAGCGCCGCTGGCTGCTCGCGCCAAATCCATAACCCCGCCCCCCCAGTCCCTACAATAAATTGCCGCAGGCCATGCTCAAGATCGGCGCCACCAATAACATTCATCGGTGCGTAGCGCTCATATTGGTGATCGTGTCCATTGAGAATCAGCTCGGCATCTGCAGCGTACAACAACTGCCAGAACCAACGGACAGCTTCGGTGCCCCCACTCCGGCTGGATGAATGCAGGGGGTGATGCCAAAATGCCAGCGTGCACTTGGTCGGGTGGGCGGCCAGGTCCGCCGCCAACCATTGGTACTGTGGGGAACCCGGTTCGCAACCGTCTATCTCGCTGCAGTTACTGTTTAGCGCCACAATGTGCCAGCCATGAAAATCAAAACTGTAATATCCCAAGCCCGCCGGGCCGGCTGATAGGCCGGCATAAGCAAAATAGTCGGCGGCACTTGGTTGATCGTATTCATGGTTGCCGGGCACGGCCAGCAGTCGCGGC